>DNHK01000232.1:997-2578 GCA_003485905.1 Gammaproteobacteria bacterium
GTTGCAGTATCAGGCTCCATTCGTACCGGCGTTTTATACAATGGAAACGAGTGGTCTGTTGCTGATAACTTCTCACGCCTTCGCTTCAAAGCCAGTTCCGATCTCGGTAATGGCCAGAGCGCGTTCATGAACTATGAGTTCCGTGTGAACTCTGCCCAGGGTTCCATCGTCACCGGTGACACCCAGCGTTTATCCTATGTCGGCATCAAAGGCGACTGGGGTCAACTCAGCATGGGTTCCCAGTGGAGCACCCTGTTCAACACAGTCGGTACCTTCATCGATCCTTCAAACCGTTACGGCGGCGTGGGTTACTGGGGTAACGGCGGCGGCCAGTATCGTATGAAAGAGTCTGTCTATCTTTCAACGCAACTTGGCGGTCTGTCCGTATCTGGCGACTTGCAGATGAATCCTGGCGGCGACGATCTTGATCGTTTCACTGTCGGTGGTTTGATGAGCATCGGTGGTCTGTCCTTGGGCGCAGCCTATCAGGATAACGGCGATAACGACTTCACCGGACTTGCAGGTGCTATCAACCTCGCAGGTGTTGGCCTTTCCGGTGGTTTCACCGACGTCAACAACGTGGGTAGCGGCTATGGCATCAACGCCAAACTGGCCGGTATCACCGTTGCTTACGAAGATTCTGACTCCTATGCTGATGGTCAGATCTGGGGCAACTATGCCATTGGTCTTGGTGGCGGCGCTAAAGCAATTGTCGAAATCATGAACGACGGCCCCGATACCAAAGGTATTGGCATGCTACGTATGGATTTCTAAGATCCGTTGTTTAACTGGGCCTTCGGGTCTGGTGTGAAAAGGGCGCCTTAGGGCGCCCTTTTTGTTTTTGAACGGCGGCACTTCTTAGTGCCCCAACTAACCCTCTAAAGCGCGAATTAAGGGGCCAAGATGTTTTTCATAATTTCGCCATCGTTGCATGGATCCTTTATTTAAAGGTTGGCGAACCTGGTAGAGACTTAACGTATCCACCCTCTGAATAGACTCCTGATGCGATAAGAATCCATCACTCCACGGCAAGCCTAACTTTTCCAAAATTGGCTGAAGCGCTTTTCTAGGGTCGCCAACCAATTCTTCATATCGCAAGTCAATCAAACGACTGCCCAAGATCTCGCGCCAGTAACCCATCAGATTGTGATAGCACCGAAAATAGTGTCCCAAATCCGCAAGATCATATGCAAAATCAATTCCGCCTGGGAAAATCTGAAAATAGCTGGACAGGCAAGTATCCAGCGGATCCCGGACGCAATGAATCAAGATTGCATCCGGAAATAGCGCAGCAGCGAGACCGGTGTGCAGAAAATTCTGTGGCATCTTATCGATCACAAAAGCGTCTTTCGGATTCTGGCGCTCTAATGATTCAAGATAGCCTGACGCCATCTGTGAAATGTCTTGCTGTTCGAGCTCATTAATACAGGCGGGCCAGGGCTGCGACGCTGTCATTGAGAATTTTCGGGCAATGCGGGCTAAATCACGAAGTTCGCCGGCCGTTCCAATTTCAGGGTGGGCGCATAGCACCTGTTCCAATAACGTAGTTCCGGATCGTGGCATACCCAAAATAAAAATTGG
>DNHK01000258.1 GCA_003485905.1 Gammaproteobacteria bacterium
ATTTGAATAACCATATCGGAGTACCACTAACGCTTACTCGGCTTGGTGCTGGAGATCAATACGCAGTTATTGAAATGGGTATGAGTAATAGGGGAGAAATATCTCGCCTTTCGAAAATCACTCGGCCGAACGTAGCAATAATTACAAATGCCGGAGCTGCTCATTTAGAGGGGCTTGGCTCAGTGGATGAAGTCGCTAAAGCCAAGGCGGAGATATTTGAAGGGCTTCAGAAAGGCGGTGTCGCAGTGATTAATGCTGACGATTCGTACGCCGATTTTTGGAAAAAAATGGCCGGTTCAAACAAGCAGGTTACGTTTGGGCAATCCCCGGATGCAGATATCCGCGTGACGTTAATGGAAGAAACTCCTTCAGGGCAAAAACTTTCTATGACGCTAGAAAAACAAGAATTAAATATTCATTTGCCATTGACTGGTTTACATAATGCGTTAAATGCGGCAGCGGCCGCTGCAGCGGCTCGCGCAATCGGTGTTTCGTTTGAGCATATTGTCAAAGGCCTGGAGTCACTTAGAGCCATTTCCGGCCGTTCAAACGTATTGCAGGTGAACGGGTTCACCTTGATTGACGATGCGTATAACGCTAATCCTTTATCGATGAATGCGGCGATAGAGATGCTGGTTGCGCAAAAAGGTGAACGACGCATTCTAGCGCTTGGCGATATGGCTGAATTGGGCGCCGATGAGGTGGAGGCGCATGCGGCGCTTGGCCGCTACATAGCGCTTCAGCCTATATCTGCGGTGTATGCGGTAGGTGATTTGATGGAATCGACGGTAGCCGCCGTTGGGGAGCAGGCAAAGCATTTTAGTACTAAGCAACTTTTGCTTGAGTGTTTACGCCGTGAGTTGACGCTTGGCGATGTTGTACTAGTCAAGGGTTCCAGGTCCGCTGGGATGGAAGAGATAGTTGACGGTCTAACGGCCGAATCCGTACAGGTGCACTAATGCTATACGATTTTTTCATTTGGCTTTCAATCGACTACAGCGCTTTCAATGTGTTTCGTTACCTTACATTTCGGGCAATTTGCGCAGTGCTTACTTCGTTTTTAGTCTGTGTTGCCATTGGCCCTTATATGATCCGCAAGCTTAGTCATCATCAGATTGGTCAAACGGTTCGGCAGGATGGCCCACCAACACATTTCGACAAAGTGGGAACCCCTACAATGGGTGGGCTGTTGATCTTGATATCGATACTTTTGTCAACATTGTTATGGGGTGATCTCGGTAACCGTTTTGTATGGGTATCGCTTTTCGCGTGTATGAGTTTTGGCGTTATTGGTTGGTTAGATGACTACCGAAAATTGGTAGATAAAAACCCACGTGGCATGGGTGCTAGTGCCAAGCTGCTAGGGCAATGCGTGGCGGGTAGTGTTTGCGCACTGTTTTTGTTTTTTACATCGGTCGATCCGATTGAGACCGCATTAATTATCCCGGTATTCAAGGATATTGTTCTCCCGCTTGGGTTTGGCTACGTATTTTTAACGGTCTTTGTGTTAGTTGGATTTAGTAACGCCGTTAACTTAACCGACGGTTTGGATGGGCTAGCCATTTTACCTACGGTTCTGGTTTCTGGAGCATTGGGTGTGTTTGCGTATTTAACCGGGCACGCGCAATTTTCAGAATATTTGTCAATCCCGAGTATTCCTGGCGCAGGAGAAGTGCTCATTTTTTGCGCAGCGATTGTTGGTGCGGGCTTGGGGTTCTTGTGGTTTAACACGTATCCGGCTCAGGTTTTTATGGGTGATATCGGATCGCCACCCCTTGGGGCCGCCCTGGGAATAGTCGCAGTAATCGTACGCCAGGAAATAGTCTTATTGATCATGGGCGGAATATTTGTGATTGAGACCGTCTCAGTCATTCTACAAGTTATGTCATTCAAGTTAATTGGGCGCCGCATATTTAGAATGGCGCCACTGCACCATCATTTTGAATTAAAGGGTTGGCCAGAACCGAGAGTTTGTGTTCGTTTCTGGATCATAAGTTTGATTCTTGTGTTAGTCGGTTTAGCGACACTTAAGGTTCGCTGATTGTTGTGAATATAAACACCTCGACAAAACTCAGTAATACCCATGCAGTAGTGGTTGGCCTCGGTTTGACTGGGATGAGTGCTGTCCGATATTTACGCGCACGCGGAGCATCAGTTTCGGTAGTTGATACTAGGGCAAAGCCTCCAGCTATCGACATGCTTTCAAATTTGCATCCAGAGGTGGCATATACAATTGGTTCAGACAATTTGACAATTGAGCGTGCCGATATGTTGGTAGTAAGTCCGGGGTTATCACGCAAACACCCTTCTATCGTTGCAGCTGAAGCTGATGGGGCAAAAGTAGTTGGTGATGTACAGCTTTATGGTGAGGAAGCAAGCTGGCCAAATTTTTTGGTGACAGGCTCGAACGGTAAAACTACGGCTACGACACTACTTGGCGAGATTATGCGCGCTGCAGGCAAGAAAGTGTTTGTAGGCGGGAATATTGGTACTCCAGTATTGGACGCTTTACTCGATGGTGAGCCTTACTCTTGTGCAGTATTAGAGCTCTCAAGTTTTCAGTTAGAGTTAATTGATGCGGTGCCAGCCACCGCTGCTGTAGTGTTGAATGTAACTCCTGATCATATGGATCGTTACGCTACGTTTGCCGACTATCAGGAGGCTAAGTCGCGGGTATACGTAGATGCTGAGCGTCGTGTTTATTGGCGGGATGATCCTTGTTTAGACGGTTATCTATCTCCTGCCAGTGCTGATATATCGTTCGGTTTGAGTCCTCCAGTAGGTAGTAAAGATTACGGATTGCGGGGTAAGCACAATCAGTTTGTTTGCCGAGGTGAAACAAACCTATTGGCTGTTTCCGAACTCGTAATTCGCGGGCAGCATAATGTATTGAATCTTATGGCTTGCTGGGCAATGGCTGAGCAGGCAGGTGTTGATGACTCCGTAATTGTTGATGTGGCGAAGGAGTTTTCTGGGCTGCCTCATCGAATGCAAGTGGTTGGTGAGTGGGCAGGAGTTACGTGGATAAACGACTCAAAAGCTACTAATGTCGGTGCGACCACAGCTGCTCTTACGGGTCTTACCAGCCCCACTATTTTGCTCGCCGGAGGTCAAGGAAAGGGCGGGGATTTTGAATTACTAAATTCGGTGCTTTCGACTTCGAGCGTAAGACTAGTCATTTTGTTCGGTGTCGATGCCGAATCTATTGCTAAGCATGTTAGTGCGGTTAATACGATTGTATTAGCGGGTATGGAGGAGGCGGTGGAACTTGCCGCCAACGAGGCGACTATCGGTGAAACGGTCATGCTGTCCCCAGCTTGTGCCAGTTTAGACATGTTTTCTGGGTACGAAGATCGAGGAAATCAATTTATTCGAGCGGCTAAAATGAACAATCCTGGAGAGTCGACGTGACAGGATCCTCGAGTCAGGTATATATGGACGAAACCCGTTTTGGTGTGGATGTGCGTTTGCTAGGTTTGTTCGCGGTATTACTAATGTTCGGTTTGTTAATGGTGTATTCCAGCACCATTGCTAATTCGGATAAGAGCTTGCAGCCTGAAACAGGGTTATTTTTTCGTCAGCTTTTGCACGTGTTTGCAGGCTTAATCCTAACGGTGACTATCGCAATGATACCCATCGATCTATGGGATCGTTTTGGAAAGCAAATTTTGGTTGTCGCGATGATTATGCTGGCTGTTTTAGTAGTCCCAGGTATAGGTCATGAGGTAAACGGAAGCAAGCGATGGATAAGTCTGGCGGGATTTCGATTTCAACCGGCAGAGTTTGCTAAGTTAGCTTTGGTTATATACACCGCTGGTTACTTAACTCGCATGCGGACTCGACTAGACTCGTTTAGTCACGGAATCGTCATGATCGGTATCGTTATGGTGGCGACAGGAGTACTCCTGTTAGCGCAGCCTGACTTCGGTAGTTTCGTAGTGGTTGTTGTCACGGTTG
>DNHK01000032.1 GCA_003485905.1 Gammaproteobacteria bacterium
ATTTCACTGTTAGGAGTTTTAAAATATATAGACGTGCATCGGCTCCTAATGGTCGCGGGCAAGCTTTCTGGTTTATCACTAATTAACAAAAATACCGTATCACCAGGCGGCTCTTCCAGACTTTTTAAAAGCGAATTAGCTGCGTTCGCGTTCATCGCACTAGCATCAGGTAAAATTACAACTCGCGATCCTTGCTTGGCAGTCGTTGATACGATTGACTGCCCAAGCATACGCACCTGAGCAACGGAGATGACTTGCTTTGGTTTTCGCGTACCCCGCACCTCCATATATCTAGCAGCAAATTTAGCAAATAATGAATCGGCCTCATCGTCAACGGATGCCTCACTCATCAGAACATGCAAATCTGGGTGCGTACCAGCAACAAATAAATCTGAAGCGGCAGAAGAGTCCTGCTCTTGATCGTTATCGACCAATACAAAATACGCGTAAGCTTCGGCTAGCAATGATTTCCCAAGGCCTTTGGGTCCACACAACAAAAAAGCGTGCGCTTTTCTTCCCGATTCAGACTTAGCAACCAAATTCTCCCAAACTAGTCTATTCCAAGGGTGAATTTCGGTGTGCGGAGGCATATTTAAGGTAACCAAGTTTTCACTGCATAGGTGCTGTTGATGATATTGATAATTACGACAATCTACTAGGTTTAGAATCTAAAATCGGGTGCCTGTTATTTACTGACCAAATCTAAAAACCTCGTTTCTAGAGCTACCACTATTTCCTGCTGCACCGACTTTAAGATTCGGTCAGCGTTAATAATAACAATTCGATCAGGTTCATTTTTAGCGAGCTGCAAATAACTTTCGCGTACTCGTGTTCTAAAATCGAGTGATTCAGCATCGAACCTATCGGATTCTCCTCGATTTACAACACGAGCAAGGCCAACATCGACGGGGACATCAAGCAGCAAGGTGAGATCTGGTTGCAGTTCTTTTTGAACCAATTTTTTTAATTGTTCAACTTGGTTGATCTCGAGTCCACGACCCCCGCTCTGGTATGCAAACGATGCATCTGTAAAGCGATCTGATATCACTACCCTACCCTCGGATAGCGCCGGCTGAATGACATCTTCAATGTGCTGAGCACGTGCTGCAAACATGAGTAATAGTTCAGCCATTGGTGAAACCGACGCGGAGTCGTTATCAAGCAGCAAACAACGTAATTTTTCTCCTAAAGGTGTCCCACCCGGTTCACGAGTTAAAACAACTTCACGTGAATGAGACTCAAACCATTCTCGAACAACCTCTATATTGCTCCCTTTCCCAGCGCCGTCGGACCCTTCGACGCTTATGAATATTCCGTGAGTTTGGTTCATCTTATCTTAACTCTTTAGCAATCGTATTAGGCCGTAAACGGCTTTGTTTGTGCTTCCTTGCGAGGCCTCTGGGCAGTTGGTGTTGTCATAGCCTTGCGAAACAATCGCGATAACTTCCGTTCCTACCCTGCTCGGCGTAATATTCGAAGATATTCAGCAACCGCTTGATTATGTTGCTCAAGAGTGTCAGAAAATGTATGCCCCCCCTGCCCATCGGCCACAAAGTAAAGAGCAGAAGTAGTCTCCGGATTTACCGCTGCATCAAGAGATAATCTGCCTGGCAATGCGATCGGACTCGGCGGCAATCCATATCGAGTATAGGTGTTATAAGGCGTATCTGTTTCAAGATCGACACGACGCAGATTGCCGTCAAACCTTTCGCCTAAACCATAGATAACCGTCGGATCAGTTTGTAGCATCATCCCGATTCGCAAGCGATTATGAAAAACACCCGAAATTTTTCCTCGTTCACCGTCAACTCCAGTTTCTTTTTCGATAATGGAAGCGAGAATCAGCGCCTCGTATGGCGTTTTTATTTGCAATGCTGACGATGCTCTTCCGGCCCATGAGTCGGCAAGTTGTGTTTCCATTGTCTTGTAAGCCTGTCGTAATATTTCCATCCCTACGACACCATCAGTGTAAGAGTATGTGTCTGGAAAAAACAAGCCTTCAAATGGTGTATCTGTTTCTATTCCGAGACTATTAGCTAGATTGCCCAATTGATAGCCATCTGATGGGTGAGTAATGCGCTCTAGACTTGCAAGCTTGTCTAGCATTTCTTGAAACGTCCAGCCTTCAGGTATTGTCATCGTATACTCGATAACTTTTCCGGAAATTAACGTTTCGAAAAATATTTTGGTGTTAGCTCCCTCTGCAATCATGAACTCGCCGGCTTTAATGGCGTCATTACGTGTTGCCCAACGACCGTAAACCTCCACAATTATCTGGTTGAACGAACTTACCAAGCCTAATCCGGAAGGACTAATTCTAGAGGCTATTTGTTTAACTGATGTGCCTGGCTTGATGACATAAGATGATTCTTCGTTGAACAGCGTCTGATTCAGTAAATTCTGGGCGTAATATGCGCCTGTGGCACACGAGAGGACCGCTGAAAGCGATAGAAGGTAAAGCAGTCTACGCATTGACCACTGCGCCTAAGCGCTTCAACTTAGCATGTATTTCAAGTGCAGTATTGATCTCAAATGTT
The DNA here is from genome assembly GCA_003485905.1 of Gammaproteobacteria bacterium. Lineage (GTDB taxonomy): Bacteria > Pseudomonadota > Gammaproteobacteria > Arenicellales > Arenicellaceae > UBA10349. The sequence continues at coordinate 2,538 of DNHK01000032.1, forward strand.
TTTCCTTCTAACTTTCGTACCGGCCACACACCAATAACGCTATTAGTAAAAAATAGCTCTTTAGCTGAAAATAATTCACTAAATCGAATATCGCGGATTACCGCCGGGCGGCCTTCATCATTGGCTAAATTAATA
>DNHK01000041.1 GCA_003485905.1 Gammaproteobacteria bacterium
GGTATTTTTACGTTTATAAATCACTATCAGCCCCGATGTAGTGATTCCTACGCGGTATACCAGGCACTCAAGAGCAGCATACCGGATATTGACTTGAAACATTATGGGGAGGGTAGCGATCTAGGGACACGTAGCGCGTTTGACGCTCTGAAAGGTGCTCGCGCTACCCTACATATTAAAGATGATGGCGTATGCTGTAATGCTGTAATCGAATCTATTAGTGTAGGGGTGCCGGTGGTGATGGATCGCGTATCGTATCGTGCACTTGGACTTGAGAAATACGTTGTCGACCACGTATCTGGAATGCTTTTCGATACTGTGGAGGAAGGTGCAGCTATTCTACGAAAACTTTCCGAAGACGATGAGTATTTGGAGCAACTTAGGGAAACCACGCTGCAGCATGCCCGAAAATGTTACCAACTAGACTCGGGAAGCATCGATGAATTCAGACGATTTTTAAACAGAGCGCTTGACGGAAGAATCTTAGAAGCAAGCAACCCAGAGTGTTTAGCTGTATCAAAAAAAAGATCGGGCGGGCGATTTGATATACACCCATCTGAGAGGATTTTTTTCTTACACCCGTTGGGTGAAAAACCTGAAGTACATGATAGTTCATTTCAATTCAACGATGGCAGCGCTACCTCAGTATTGCAAGCGGCAGTGAAGCTCAAGCAATATGGTTATGCCTGTGAACTTACTGATAGTGTAAACGCATCTGGTGTTTATCTTGTGCACCCCGACTTTCTGCATTGGGAAGCATTTAAAAACGTGAATGCTTTCGTAGTGTCTGTTAGGAACGACAGGCCAGCGCAGTCTGATGCGCATTGTGAAGTTGTGCACAATCCAGTTGTCGGTGAATTAAACCCGGAAGGGCAGTTGTTTTTTATTCCGAACTACTCTCAGAAAAATATCGTACCGAGAAATCATGGCCAACGCGGGTCGATTATTGAAAATATTGTCTATTCTGGTCGTATTCATAATTTAGCTCCAGAATTTCTAGCTCCGGAGTTCGGAGATTGGTTACATTCACACGGGATGAAATTAGATATACGAACTGATCCAGAGACATGGACTGACTATAGCGATGTTGATGTTATTGTTGCTGCTCGAGATTTCCATAGCAATTGGATCAACAAGCCTGCAAATAAACTTGTAAACGCCTGGTGGGGGGAAGTACCTGCAATCTTGGGGCCTGAGTGTGCGTTTCAATGGTACCGAAAAAGTGAGCTCGATTATTTTGAAGCACACGGCATGGATGATGTTAAAGCGAGTTTGTTAAAACTTAAGGAGCAGCCAGAGCTATACCAAAAAATGATAAGTAACGCGCAAAGGCGGCAACAGGATGTCAGCGACGAGTTTGTAACGAAAGAGTGGGTGCATACTTTAGAAGAGAATATTAAGCCACTCGTCCGTGAGTGGTTTGCAAAACGTGCTAGCTGAGTAACTGGTGGTAATTATTTAGCTAAGTTCACTATAAAAGTGTTTGTATTGCTCCTCCCATAGGATATCTGATAACCGGTTTTTTGGTCTTAACACATCTTCGAAAGTCAGCACCGTATCTTTCGGTGTGTCTTTTAAAATCACACTGCCGTCGGCTAGTCCCATCGGTAATAAGTGATCGCGGCGGCAAGTACGTGCATTGTCAGCCTGCCCATACGTCATATACCCCCCTATCCCATCGAGAGTCTCTCCCTTTTTTAAATCTCGCTTTGCCGTTGCTATTACTTCAACTTGTGGTGCCCCGAGTGGGGTGATTGTTGCATCAGTAAATAGAACCGCGCGTGCCGCGCTATAGGGCGCCTCAAAGTGGCACAAATGATAAGGCGTTTGGAAACAATAAAGCGGACCCTCGCCGAGCTTATAAAGATTGAGGTAGTGCTGCTGTATTGGGTCATCCTGAGTGCCTAAAACAAAAACACCAGGACCGGGTTCGGCACCGACAACGTAGTCGACTATTCCCGGTGCAGGTAACATATCATCAAGTGCAAATTGATCAGCCGCTTTGCTTATTGGCGTTCCTGATTCTACTGTTATACCCAGCATCCCGCGCTTTGCCACGCGCATACCCGTTGCGTTGGCCACTACGCCTTGCTCAAATGATATTTTTGTACCGTCGGCAAACGAAGTAACCATATGAGGGTCCTGGTTCCATTTTTGGGCAAAGTTTGCCTGTGTTTTTGGGGTTCGGTAGGGGTCTTGTAGTCCTTTGATGCTTCCACATAAAAGAGGGGATACGCCAATGCCCTTAACGAATCTATATAGGTTCATGATGACCCCGGGCTGGTCACCATCAACATTGGTGTACACCACACCAGCTTTTTCAGCTTTTACTTTGAGAATAGGCCCAAGCGTGCAATCCAGTTCTGCATTCATTAGCACAACGTGTTTTTTATGCGAAATGGCTTCTAGAACGCACGCAGCGGCATAACCAATTGTGCCAGTGACTTCTAATATTACGTCTACATAATCAGACCGGCATACAAGCATAGGATCATCTGTGATCGGACGTCGGCCGTTTCTTATTTCAGTGTCCAGTTCGTTCTGACTTGATACTTGTACTACGCTATTTTCGCCTGCTTCAGTATTCGCTCTATGCGCATTAGCCGTTGATCGATTGGCAATAGCAACGATGTCTAAACCAGGAATAGACCGGGATACCTGTAATACCAAGCCACGTGCCATGAACCCAGCACCGATTAGGCCTATGCGTACCAGGTTATTATCGTTGGCACGAGCCTGCAGTGCCTCGCGAACGATAATCACTGTAATTTGATCAATTTAGTCATTGTTGTACCTAGCCATCATTGCAGGTAGGGCCAATTTCTATCTTTTTCAGAGACCTCAGTTACCGCCAGCGGCCATTGAATATTGAATTTTGGGTCCGCGTAGTGAGCGCCGTTTTCAGCTGCCGGGCAATACTCTGTGCTAGAAATATAAAGGACTTCTGAATCATCGATCAGAGATTGAAAACCATGACCGCATCCTTTTGGAATCCACAAGCCTTTGTGATTGTCTGCATCCAGATTTACCCCGATCCATTGATATCTTGTTTTCGAATCCGGTCTTAAGTCTACTGCCACATCGAATATTGCACCTTTATTGCAACGTACCAATTTTGCCTCGGCATACGGTTCATCTTGATAATGCAGCCCTCTTAAAGTACCAGCTTTAGCATTGGACGATAAGTTCATTTGACAGGCACTTGCGTCCAGTCCTCGTGCTTCGAGTTCTTTGGTACACCAAGTTCGAGCAAAATAGCCTCTAGAATCCGTGATCGGGTCGATATCAATAATAAACGTCCCTTGAATTTTTGTTTCGGTAAATCGCATTAGTGGACCCATCGTAAATCGCTATCGAGTCGACCAGCGGTGCGATACGCTTTGAGAACGTTTAAGCGCATTTTATCTGAAGAGCGGAAATTTTTGTCGGCGAACCGCACCTTGTTTAGAGATTCCCAAATACTTCCGATTGATTGGCTAAGCGAGATTTTAGGTTGATGATTGGGTGCAAGTTCAGCATAACGTGAAAAGTCCACTTTATACGATCGTTTATCTGGTGATGCCTTGGGATTAGTCGCTATTTCTACGTTTGGGGCGAAGTCTTTGACAAGCTCCGCGAGTTGCCATATTTGATAGTTAGATTCGTTACAGCCGGCATTTATCGCTAGAAACGGTGCTTCGTTAGGGCTGGAGCGAGTAAGTGCCCACTCAATGCTTCGAGCCATGTCCTGCGTATCGATCAGTGGTCTCCAGGGAGAGCCATCGCTGAGAATCTCTATTCGTCCGTTAACCATCGCCGATGCCACAAAGTCGTTTAATACCAGGTCCAATCGAAGGTTGTTACTTATTCCGCACGCGGTCGGGAATCGAAGAGAAGTTACTTGGAAATCTTCGCTAGCCATACCCTGTACGGCATGTTCTAGATTCAGTTTCGATTTTGCATATGCCGTCAGTGGGTCGGTAACGGAATTCTCGGTGCGAGCACTGTCATCGCCTTGCCCATATATGCTGCATGACGAAGCAATTATTGTGCTACGTACACCTGCGCTTTTTGCAACCTTGGTTAGTCTTGTGGCGGCGACACAATTTATGTCATGAGTTACTTGCTCGTATGCGTTCCCCATCGGATCGTTGGAAATTGCAGCTAGTTGAATTAGTGCGTCAGCGCCGTTTAATACATCAGCGTCGATATCGCGAACATCAGCGAATAGTTGTTTATCCACCAGACATTCTGGAGACGCTTGGCTACCTGTCCAACCGCTCTTGAAGTATCCTGTATCCACACCTGTAATATGTAGATCCGACAATGTCTTCTTAAGATGCTTTACGACCATGGGCCCGATATAGCCTTGGTTACCTGTAATAACGATACGCATTTTAATTAATTTAGAAGTGCCCAATCTTATGTAATGGCTGGGCAAATATTGATACTGGCAGTGTTAAATTGTACGCTAAGATTAGTCGATCCCGAACCTGCCTAAAGGGTAATTTCAACCTCCAATGCCGCATATAGGTGATTTAGTGCAACCCTGGTATTAGTAAAACGAGTCGTTAGATGAGTGCATATTATTTATCAGAGCAGCAAGTGCAAGAATTTGTTAGCGACGGCTATTTAGTGGTAGAAGACTGCTTTAATCCGGAGCGATATGCACACTGGCTGGAGCAATCGCTGAACAGTGCGGTTCCTGGTATTTCTTTGGAAAATCCGGCGACGTGGACCCCAGTTTTTGAGCGATCATTCAGGCCCGGTGTGTTTAGCGCAAGCTCGGGGCAGCATATGGAATGTAAGTACGCCGTTCCCAAAGTTTGGAATATCTTGTCTCGTCTACTAGGTGAAAACCGAATTGAAGAGCCTTTAAATTGGAATGGAGATTTTGAGATTAATCTGGATCGATATCCTAACGAGGAATGGACTGAACCTGGCCCAAAAACTCGTGGTTGGCATCTGGATTGGTGGGACTTGACTGGTTATCTCGATAATTGCTGGCCTTCAATTTTAGTTTTTGCATATTGGAACGATGTAGGTCCTAAAGAAGGGGGTACCTACTTATGTCCGGATAGTCTCAAGTACGTAGCGAAGCGCTTACGTAATCACCCTGAAGGGCTAAATAAATATGGTGAGCTAGCAGATGGAACTACTTGGCGGGATGACATCCCGTTATGTAATCGTTTTGTGGAGTTGGTGGGCAGTGCCGGTAGCGTAGCATTTGTAAATGGCATGATGTTGCATGCGGCTTCAGCGAATAAAAGTGGCAAGGCTCGTGTTATGAGCAGATCAATAGCGCGTCTCAAAGAGCCACCCAATCTAAACCGGCATAATGCCGATGAATTCTCTCCATATGAGCAGAGTTTGTTACATGTTTTAGGTGAGGAAAGAGTTAAGTTCGAAAGAGTTACTCCAAGTCGAACCCAGGATTCCAGGTTTAAAGACGGTAAACCGGTAGGCATTATCGACAATTAAACACTGTCGCAATTGTGTTTGCAGTGAACCCCAATTCGATTGGCAGACAAAAATCACTAAGGTTTAGCTGGAAGGTATCACAGTCGTTCTGAGCCGGCGGGGATTCAATGCCGATTGACTGAACCCTAGACACAAAAAAACCACCCGAAGGTGGCGTTCTTGCTAGCTTTGCTGGATTCGAGTGAATCAATTAAAACTAATGTGTGGTGGAGGCGGCGGGAATCGAACCCGCGTCCGCAAGCCCTCTGCCACCGGATCTACATGTTTAGTCTATTGTTAAGTTAACCAGGTTGCTGACAACAGACAAACCGCAAGACTGGCGAGTCTGCTTGAATTTAACATCAGACCTAACAGACACAGGGTGATGCGATTCTATGTAATTTGACCCCTCGAATCTCAGCCCATAGATAAACCGAGTGAGAGGCTAGCTAGCCTAAGCTGCTAGAGCGTAGTTATCGTCGTTTGCAACTATAACTTTTGTAGATGGATTTACGAGGAACTCTACACCTCGACATGCACCGAAGGTTTCGCGACCCACGTCGAAGCCATGTCGCCCCCAATTCGTTCAAAAGAATTGGTTCTTCAGTCTATTCATTATATGGGGGTGGGATAGGGGATTGAAAGCTAAATCTAGCCGGATATGGATATATCGTGGTGCAAGGTATTTAGCTCGATTTGCTTATTATTTGATCGTATCGGTTTATTAAATTGGAAATAAAAAAGCCGACCCTAGCGGGTCGGCTTTTTTGATAACTATTTTGAAATAGTTATCAGTCCTTAGCGTTATAGTCCTTTGAGTATATTACCCGCGGCTAGAACGGCGTAGGCTGCCAGAGCGACCCATAATGCATTTCCAGATACAACTGGTATTGAAACGCCCAGAACGGTTAGTAGCGCAAGAACGGCTAATACTAGTGAAATATAGAATACAATTGCTGTAGGTGCATTTAATTTCATGTTTCCCCCTTTTGTAGTTGTCGTGCTTTGTCTCATTCGAGAAAAAGTACTTTTATGTGATAGTTGAAACAGCAACTATAAACGAGATTCATCGTCACCGCTACTGCTCATCAGTGGGCTCAACTGATAATAAATAGGATAATGGTCAGGAAGATTTACTTTGATCTACCATGCGTCAAATAGAAGCTTTGCACTTATCGCGATTGCACTTATAATGATCACTGGTCGAATTAGTTTGCCGCCATGTTTCATGGCCAGTTGAGAACCAAGATAGGCACCACATATCTGTCCAATGGCCATAAGGATTCCGAGTGACCAGATAACGTTTCCGCCGAAAATGAAAAATACCAAACCACCAAAATTGCTGGTTAGGTTTAAAACCTTGGAATGCGCTGTTGCGCTAATAATATTCATGCCTTGTAAGCTGACGTAAGCAAGCACGTAAAACGAACCTGCGCCAGGGCCTAAAAACCCGTCGTAAAAACCGATGCCAAACCCCACACTTGCTGCAAAAGTTCGACGCGAGATCCGCTGATGCGAATCGATTGATCCAATATTGGGTGAGACTCCAAAATATATTGCGATCCCGAGCATAGCTAATGGAATCAGCTTAAGTAATATACCTGGTTCAATATTCTGAACAGCCACTGCGCCGATTGCAGCCCCTGTAAAAGTAAGGCTTATCTCCCAGATCATGGGTTTTAGTTTTACGTGGCCCTTACGTCTAAAGTTCATGACCGCCGTCAATGTGCCAAAAACCCCCTGAAGCTTATTCGTCCCTAGGGCCATAGCCGGAGGTAAACCTGCTAGCAAAAGAGCCGGAATGGTTAACAAACCACCGCCTCCAGCGATTGCGTCTACACATCCAGCTATGAATGCCACGGCGAATAAAATTGAAGCTACTTCTATAGTTAAGAATTCCATGTTGCATGTATTTTATGGGTTTAATATGGAAAAATCTGGATTGGATGGATATATCTACTGCGTGGATTGGACTGTATCCATAAGCTAGAACCAGCTATTATTTAGCGGTGAACACAACGGTAATATGTGGGGCGGGAATTGCAGGAGTTGCAACTGCTCACTATCTTAAAAAACTCGGTTCGACGGATCGGATTGTCCTAGTTGACCGCGCCCAACCGTTATCTTTTACAACGGCTGCATCTGGTGAAAATTTCCGAGATTACTGGCCACAACGTTGTATGCAGGATTTTATTAGCAATAGCCTCAAGTTAATCCGTGAATTAGATGATGATTACGAGACATTGTTTTCGTTCAAGCAAACAGGGTACGAGTTTGTTAGTCAGGATGAGGATCGCGAAATATTCCCTTCAGATGATATATCTAATGACGAAGGCGCACGCGCCATTCAACGCATTCTTAGCCCTTGCTTACACGCTACGCGTCCTTACCTGGGTGACAATATTAAACAGGTAACGCAGATTACCCAAGCGGGTTCGTTTGATGTTTATTCCCTTGGTCAGTACTTATACTCGCAGGCTCGCGCGGCTGATGTCGAGTTCAAACAGGTGACGGTTGGAAATATAGAGATGTCGCCAGATGGTACATACGCGTTGAGTCTGCACCAGGGCAATGAAGCTTCTATCTTAAAGGCGAACACGTTAATTCTTGCAGGGGGCCCGCTTACGCCAAAACTTGCGGCTTGTTTAGGTATAAAGTTACCTTTGCTCTCGTATTTACAACGCAAAATAGTTTTGAATGATCCTTTATCTATTATCCCGCGAGATATGCCGTTCACCATTTTTGCGGATCCGCAGCATTTATCATGGACGGATGAAGAGAAAGTAGCATTTTCAGAAGATGCTGAGTTACAGTGGCTACTGAATGAGTTTCCAATTGGATTACATATAAAACCCGAATCAGATAGCCAAATAAAACTCGGTTGGGCTTATAACCGTAAGTCCGAGCAAACAGAATTTACTGCTTACGACGATGAAAGTTTTCCAGATGTGGTTATGCGGGGTGCCAGTCGGTTTATTCCAGGGCTGGCGCAGTATATCGAGAACATGCCGACGCCTATTACTCAAATAGCGGGCTACTACACGCGAACTGCCGAGAACTGGCCCCTTATCGGTTTGTTACAAGAGAATTGCTATACAGTCAGTGGATTGTCGGGATATGGGACCATGGCGGGGTGTGCAGCTGGAGAGCTTTGTGCCCAGACCATTCTGGATGAACAACTTCCATGGTACGCGCGAAATTTCGATCCTTCTCGTTATCAAGATGCCACAATAATGGCAGAAATTGCGGCTATTAGCAGCGATGGGCAGTTATAATCATTGTCGGTGCAAATGGAAGTGTGGTTTGCGCTACTTATAGTGTCGTGAATAAGCATTAACTAGTAATAGTTATCCCACTCAAATTACACGTAAACCTTTAAGGAGATTCATACAATGCATCTAGCTTCTAGAGTCATGATTGCTCTGTTACTCGGCATTATTGTTGGTTTGGGAATAAATTTTGGAGGACTGAATCAGGAGGGTGGTTTTGTTAGTCAATACCTCACGACTGGTCTATTTTATGTCGTTGGAACAGTGTTTGTTAATGCTCTAAAGATGCTGGTGGTCCCGTTAGTATTATTCTCTTTGATACCTGGCATTGTCGGTATTGGAGATATCCGTATGCTAGGCCGAGTTGGAGGAAAGTCCTTTCTTCTCTATATGTTGACTACCGCCATAGCTATCGCAACCGCCATCGCGTTTGCTGCTGGATTCGGCATTGGTGAGGGCTTGCAGGTCGCTAGCGATGTTGGGTTTTCTGGTCGGGAAGCGCCGCCAGTTTCGCAAGTGTTTATTGATATCGTGCCTAGCAATCCGATTGCAGCTATGGCGGAAGGCGATATGTTGGCGATTATCTTTTTTTCAATTTTATTTGGAATAAGCTTGCTTTCAGTTGCCAAAGAGTCGCCGCTAGTCATTGATTTTGTTGAGCAAATGAGTGGTGTGATGATGAAAATGGTGACAATTGTGATGCACTTGGCCCCGTATGCAGTATTTTGCTTGGTTGCAAAAGCTCTGGCCGAGCTTGGGTTGGATTTGCTCTTACAGTTGTTGGGTTATGTATTAGTGCTAGCCGGAGTATTGGTGTTTCATGTGTTAGTCACGCAAATGGCACTGCTTAAATTTGTTGGTGGTCTAAATCCAATAATTTTTCTACAAAAGATTCGTACAGCGCAGCTGTTTGCGTTTAGTACTTCGAGTTCAGGCGCGACGATCCCCATCACTTTGCGAACAACCCAGGAACGATTGGGGGTGAGCCAATCTGTATCGGCTTTTACCGTACCATTTGGCGCCACTATTAACATGGATGGCACTGCGATGATGCAAGGTGTGGCAACCGTGTTTATTGCTAATATCTACGGTTTAGAGCTGGGCATGTCTGGCTACTTGACGGTTATCGTAATGGCGGTATTGGCCTCAATTGGAACGGCGGCGGTTCCAGCCGTAGGTTTGGTAATGCTGACCATGGTGTTCTCACAAGTAGGTTTACCGGTAGAGGGTATCGGTCTGATATTAGGAGTTGATCGATTGATGGATATGTTACGGACTGCAGTAAATGTGACCGGAGATGCGGTTGTTACTTCGATTGTCGCGAAGGGCGAAGGTAAAATTAACTTGGACGTTTATAATGATCCAGAGGCGGGCATTATTGAGGATTCCTCTGCGCATTCAATAGGCATTTCTGATTAGTTGATCCTAGTCATATTCCGATTGAGCTATAGGAGTCAACTATTCGCTCAATTGCGATCATCATTGCAGCGGTACGTAAATCGAGAATGCTGTCATTCGAATGCCAGCGTTCGCTCATGCATTGATAGCCTTCGCG
>DNHK01000373.1 GCA_003485905.1 Gammaproteobacteria bacterium
CAATCCAGTAGTAGCCTGAGAATCGTCAATGGTGTTCAGACTCAGGAAATCTATACAGTCTGGGCAATAACCATGGCACCGCGCAGAGAGGGAACGCTGCTTATTCCAGCCATTACCGTAGACGGCGCGGAAAGCAACTCAATCAGCATCCAGGTAAGTGAACAAAGTGCCAGTGCAGCTGCTAAACAACCTATAAAAGTAATGGTTTCTGCTGAACCTCGAAGTGCCGTCATTGATCAACAAGTAATCGTAACTGTTGAACTATCTCTCCTGAGTAGCACGCAGATTTCGAATATCAGCGGGACACCACTTGAACTTGAAAATGCGTATGTAGAGCAGCTCGCCCAAGACGAACTCTCTAAAATTGACAATGGAATTGAACACCAGATAGTACGTTGGACATACGCGGTATTTCCCAACCAAACGGGAGAGCTAACTATCCCACGTCAGACATTCTCTGGAGTAATTCCCGCTCGCCAGAGACGCGGCCCATTTGACGTTTTCGGTCAACGAGGGCAACAAGTTAATGCTCGAAGCGAGAGCGTGACCATAAACGTGGCTGCTGCCCAAGAAAAACCGGGTGCTGTGTGGTTTCCTGCGGAGGCTGTCAAAATCGAGGCGTTTTGGAGTGATCCGTCCCGTCAGCTTAGGGTCGGTGAGCCACTCACCAGAACAATTGAAATAACGGCCCTTGGACAACGGGCGGAACTTATTCCTCCAACACCTGCAAGCGACCCCACTCAATCCTACAAATCGTATCAAGATCAACCACAGTTAGACACTCAAATAGCGGCTAGCTCACTCGTGGGTGTACGCAATGAATCACAAGCTATTGTACCAACTGTTGCAGGCTCACTTAGCTTGCCTGCTCTTACCGTTAATTGGTGGAATACCAACAGCCAACGTTGGGAGGAAGCTCGCCTGGAAAGCACAGTTGTTGAAGTACTTCCCGCAGCCATATCAGAAACGACACCAACAGTTGATTTATTAGATAACACAGCAGTAAGCACTGATTCAGGTACCCCAATATTTAGCACGCAAGATCAAGGTAGCTTAGTTTGGCAGTGGGCGGCACTTGCTCTACTGGGAATCACTCTAATTCAGGCCTGGTTTCTATATAAACGCCCTACCGTTAGTAAGGCCACTAGCCACCCGAACGAATTGAATAATTCACAAAGCGAACGGCAAGCCTGGGGTAAATTAGCCAAAACTATCGATTCGGCAAATGCAAAGCAGATTCGGACAGCCATTTTAAATTGGAGTCAGGCTGCCTACCCAAGCCAACGTCGCCATAGCATCGATATATTGGCTACAAAAATCAAATCAATAGAATTCACAAATGCACTGCGGCAACTTGATCGGAGTATATATTCAGGTGCAGATGCTGCACTTGATAGAAACGCAATCAAACAAGGTCTGCAATATTTACGCCTGCAAGCAAACAATACTGAGTCTAAACGAAGCGACGCACTGCCCCAGCTCTACCCAACTAGCTGACTGAGTTAAACGTTTAAAGCCTCTGCGTGAAAAGCAATATGCTCTTCAATAAAGCTCGCTATAAAAAAATAGCTGTGGTCATAACCGGATTGCATCCGGATAGTCATCGGGTAGCCCGCTTGTTCAGCAGCCGCTTGTAACAATTCTGTTCGTAACTGCTCCTCAAGAAAGCTATCTGCATCTCCCTGATCAATTAATAACGGAAGGTGTTGCGAAGCCCGAGCCACTAACTCACAAGTATCATGCTTTTTCCAAGCAGCTTTATTCGACCCGAGATAATTACCCAGAGCTTTGTTCCCCCAAGGAACCTGACTTGGCGCAACTATCGGTGAAAACGCTGAGACTGACTTATAAATCTCAGGATTATTTAAGGCAATCGTTAATGCTCCATGTCCTCCCATAGAATGCCCAGATATTGCTACCTGTGTAGAGTCGATCGGGAAACCTGAATTAACCAGTTCAGGCAATTCAGCAACTACGTAATCATACATTTTATAGTTTCTAAGCCATGGCTTCTGCGTAGCATTCACGTAAAACCCCGCCCCCAAACCAAAATCCCAATGTTCTTCGGGATCATCAGGTACATCTTTACCGCGCGGACTAGTGTCGGGGCATACAATAGCGATACCGTATTTAGCCGCGTATTGCTGTGCGCCCGCTTTAGTAACAAAGTTTTGATCGTTGCAGGTCAATCCTGACAACCAGTACAGCACCGGCAGTGAACCCGCTTCGGCTTGCGGCGGTAAAAATACCGAAAAGGACATCTCGCAATTAAGCACATCGGAGCTGTGCTTATACTGTAGCTGTTGCCCCCCAAACACTTTATTTTCGCTAGTTTTTTCCACTCTTAACTTTCCTTCTCTCTAATCTCTACATCCAGCAGTAATAACTCTGCGTCGAACGGGTCAATACAACTTTGCACATTCCATTTACTATCGATTTAATATTGATTTATTACTTCAAAATATCGGTGATTTTCCCCTGTGGTGTGAGATCCTTGCCCATTAAACCCGGATGATCCGGAGAGACCCAATGCGCAGTAAAAG
>DNHK01000038.1 GCA_003485905.1 Gammaproteobacteria bacterium
AATTGTGAAGGACATTGCACCGGCAGCGGGACGGAGTATGGAGATTGGTGCGCGAATGCTATTTTAAATATTAAAGGGTTCCTGTGTAGCTTGATTCCTATAAATCTAGGTGATTGCTAGACTCATAATTAATGCAGCTCCGATGTTCTATTCTGAGGTTGCGATGTTGTAAGATAGTTACACCTAAGTTTTCGGGAGGAATTTTATGTTTAGATTGACGTTTAATACCGCTATATTGGCGAGTTTGTTGTGCTTTTCGATTCAAGCTACGGCTCATCATGGTGGGGCTGCATACGATGGTAGTTTGTCAAAAACGGTTACCGGAAAGGTATCAAAGTTTCATTTTATTAATCCGCACGTATTAATTTATATAGAGGTTGAAGATGAAAGTGGCGGGGTAGTTGAATGGTCTGGCGAGTTAACAAGCCCTAATCGATTGGCCCGAATGGAACGAGGATCTACTACCAGTTGGAGCAAAGATATTTTACAGACAGGCGATGAGATAACGCTTTCAGGAAATCCTGCAAGGAGTGGTGCACCTTCATTAAGACTAAGGAAGGTTATTGATTCAAATGGTGTGGTTTTAGTCGGTGGGGATTGATTGTTGACTTAATTATTGGGGTTCTATGATGTATAAACAGCTAGTAGCATTAGTCATAATTTTGGTTATTTCTTTATGTAATAACGTATTTGCCCAAGCAGGCGATGATTTTTCCGGTGTCTGGACGAATAATCCCCCAGAGGAAAACCGTGGTTTCCAGAATTCTGCGCTTAGAGCGGATCCACCTCCCATGACCCCGTGGGGGCAAGCACGGTATGATCAGGCCAAGCCAACTTTTGGCAGCAGAAGCGTCCCCGTTCTGGAAACAAACGATCCTGTTTACGAATGTTTCAGACCTGGTACACCTAGAATTTATATGCATCCATTCCCTATGGAGATTATTCACTCTGAGGGCAGGGTTTTGATGTTATTTGAATATGATCATGTTGTAAGACAGATCTATACTGATGGGCGAGAGCATAGAACGGATCTTGCGCCTATGTGGATGGGTGACTCGACGGGGCATTGGGAAGGCAAAACACTTGTTGTAGAGACCGTTAATTTTAATGACAAAACTTGGATTGATCGAGAAGGGGTGCCGCATAGTGATCAATTACGAGTTGAAGAAAGAATTCATTTAGATGATGAGGGTAACTTACTCATCGATATTTTAATTGAAGACCCGATCGCATTTACCGAATCTTGGACAGGCCAAAGACGATACCGAAGAGTAGGTTGGGATATTGAGGAATTTTCCTGCATGGACAATGTGAACTTTGTGCCATTTGAGGAAGAAGTTCTAAATTATGAAGCGAACTGAGAAATTGTATTTGCTCCTGGTTTGATGACGATAGTAGCGTGGGTTCGAGTCGTCAATTGACGACTTGATTGCGACTATTGCCTCGGCCTTCGCGACGTCCCTCACCACGGTCTGCACCATTTCTTTCACGGCCAAGTGATGCTTCGATGGTCATGCCATCTGAAATACGTGTAAGCTTAGTCATCTGGATGGTCAGGCGATTAGGGTCGCGAGCGGTTACGCCTTCAATAGTAACTTCGTCGCCGATATTTAAATCATATTCCACTACCTGACGGCCTCTACCGTCTTCTCCACGGCCTCTGCCGCCTGCACCGCGTCGGCCACGCCATTCAATCTTCCATTCCTCAGTTTCGCCAGCTTCATTAGTAATCGTGGCATCGACTCTATCGTGGGGGTTTCGATATGGGGTGCTTGTAATTACAGCAGTAATACTCACCGGTTCACCTTCGTTGTAAATGGCTCCCCAGGAATGATGTGCAAACACAGTTGAGGAGGTTACTAACAGAACGATTATGACCAGACCGGCACAAACTTTTGTTGTCCACCTGTTAACAATTGCCGGCGTTGTGTATAGACCTTTTTGATATTCAGTTTTCATTATTCGATCTCCTGCTTGTAAGTGACAATAGTAGCCAAATACTTCGTTCAGAATATGAATTTTTGGTGGAGAAATAGACAGCTTGAATCTAGAGCTATGTTAGAGCCGATGTGTAACAGATAGTGTCAGCCCTCTTGGACTAATGGTGTTGGACCCAGTTGGTTGCTACTATTTGACGAATCAAGCTAATTCCACTTTTTTTCTAACGATTTCGACATGAAAAATACTATGTGCTTTCATATAAAGCGATTTAGGATGAGCGTAATTGGCGGGCTATTGACGATAGCTATAGCTATCCCGGTTCATGCTCAAGAGGGATCTGTTCGCGCTACCCAAGTTGATGCAAGAGTTATCGGTGAGGGTCTGATCCAGGTCACTTTGCTGGGTGTTGGCGGCGGCCCGCATGCTGGCGAACGAGGCAAGGATGCATTGGGCATTAATTATTCGACATTAGTAGAGATAGAAGATGTAGCATTTTTGTTTGATGCTGGACGCGGAGCTGCCGAACAGATAGCCAGTATTGGCAAGGCCAATTTTCAGAAAGTTGACAAGTTATATCTTACTCATCTACATAGTGATCATAATATAGGGTTGCCAGATTTGTGGGCTACGGCTGCCAGAACAAGGTTAAGAACTGCTCCAATGCAGGTCTTTGGCCCCACCGGAACCAAGGAAATGGCAGAGCATATTGAGGCTGCTTTTGAGTATAGTTTTCGCTATAGCGCTAGGCCTTCGGCGCCGTTAGCGCTTATTGGTAAAGATATTCAGCAAGGTGTCGTTTATCAGCAGGGTGGGATTACGGTTACTGCATTTGATGTTGATCACACGCCTCCGGCGAATCCCGATATGCACGATCAATTTCCTGCCTTGGGGTTTCGTGTCGACTATAACGACCGTTCAGTGGTTATTTCTGGTGACACTAGGTTTTCGGAAAATTTGATCAAGCACTCAGAAGGTGTTGACGTGTTGATCCATGAGGTAACCGAAAGTGAAAACGCAGGACACCATACAACCAGGGTAGAAGCAGCTCAGGTTTTTAATCGGGTGGCCCCTAAACTGGCGGTTTATTCGCATATTTTACACGGAATAGAGCAGCAGCTTACGCGAGACACACGGGAGGCGGAATATACCGGCGCTTTACTGGTTGGGAAAGACATGGATGTAATTACCATTGGCGACGAAGTTACGATAATGCGAGCAGGAGATACACCAAATGGCGGCTGATATTGGAAGAAGCAATAAACGAGTATTTTTGCGCGAAGGTCGCGACTACCGTCACTAACAGAATAACTAAACAACCACGCTAATAACAAATTCATGAATACCGGGAGACAACATATGAGATGTATATTTTTCGTTTTGGTTCTACTAATAACAGGAACCTCACAGACTATAGCCCAAGATGATCAAGCATTTAAATTAGGAACTTTTGAAGATAACGGAATTTATGTCGGCCTGGTTTTGGATGATTCTTTGGTCGTAAATCTCGGCATAGCAAATGATGCTGTAAGTGGTAACAAGGTTGACATGCCTGCGGATATGTATGGAATCATTGAACATTATGACCGGATTCGAGCAAGGCTGGGTGAGATAGTGGCTGCTGTTTTTGAAGGCGATACACAACCGTCATATGTTAAAGCTCTGATAGAAGTTAAGACACTACCT
>DNHK01000244.1:0-21927 GCA_003485905.1 Gammaproteobacteria bacterium
TCAGATAAATATTCAGATTGGACCAGCAATCTCAATACAGATTACTACGACAGGGTGATGCAAAGTGCAGCAAGCTCAGCGTTTAAGACACTCGATAGACGACCACCTGCGGGGCCCGAAGCAAACTAGGGTTTAAACCGCTAGGCTTATCTCGATTACCGCATACTCCTGTCGACGTCCACGGCGTTTCAGCCATTCACGCAGTAGCTCCTTGGTGCGACACCACCCATACTTGCTACCGAGCGCCTTGGTCACCCAATGGTGTTCCCGCTCCGGATATATCGTCGCTTTTGCGGGGATCCACTCTCCTTTTGGATGGCCATGTTCATCACACGGTACCAAACGGATATTTGGTTTTTGGCGCATTCGATCAACACGTTGAGTTTTAGACGGCGCTCGCATGAATAGACACCCGTCTTTTTCTACAAATGGTACGGGTGTAAGGACGGGATGATCCTTAGCACAATACGACTCGATTACTACGGCCTGCTGACCCTGAAACTGATTCGCCAATGATGGCATAACAACCCAATATTCTATTTCGGCACTCTTAAAAAGTGCTCTAAAAAATTGAACGCGCGATTCTAGATTAAAGTGATTGCCCATTGCAACAAGACAGGCAATTATAAATAGCCCTGAAACGGCCTTACAAAAACCCCTGCTTGGCCCGTACGCCTATGTCGGGGTTATCCGTGAATACACCATCCACTCCTAGCTCCATAAATATTGATAACTCTTCCTCTAACCCACCCGGCATCCGATCGTCCTCAGAGGAACGCAAAGCAGACGGTAAAAAAGTATTTTCTTGTCTAAAAGTATAAGGGTGCACATCCAGTCCCGCCGCATGCGCGTCAGTAATAAAACTGCTGGCGCGTGCCGGATCCAGTTGACCGTTGGCGTTAGCCGCCAGAATAAAATGGCTTTTTTCTGGGCCAACCCCATCGGCGTATAGTGCTATTTTCCGTAATCCTTCAGGTGTCGCCATATCATCATATGTTAAATTGTCACCCCGAAGTGCCGCATCAGCTGGTTGGCCTTCCAGCCAAAGTAGTTGAATTAGCGGCAGTTGGGTATAACTTCTCAGCCACTCTAAATTTTCAGTCTCAAACGACTGTAAATAAATGGGGGCATCTTTACCGGCATACCCAGCTTTGCCCAAGGCTTCAAGCAGCGGAGGCTCCAAAGGCAAATCCAACGAGGTAAAATAACTAGGGTGCTTTGTTTCTATATATAGCCCAATCGTACGATCAAACTCGCGTTCCAACTCCTTTGTTAGCAATATAATTTCGTCAAGCGTAAGAATCTCAAATTGCCCATCGTACTCGGTATTTTCGGGTCGTATTTCCGGTATACGTTCTATCGCCTTGAGCTGCTTGATCTCATCCAGAGTAAAGTCTTCGCTAAACCAACCCTCTATACTCTCACCATCAATTATCTTAGTGGTCTTCTTGGTAGTAAATCGTTGCCGCGTCGCAACGTCTGTCGTTAAGTTTAGTACGTTGTCATGCCGGGCGATCAAATAACCATCCTTTGTAGACACCAAATAAGGCTCTATGAAATCAGCGCCCATTTCTACCGCCAAGCGGTAAGAAGCGGCCGTATGCTCAGGCCGATACCCGCAAGCCCCACGGTGACCAATTATTAGTGGTTTTTTCATAGTGACGAATAGTAAACCATATTTTTAACCAGCCTTTCATTACAGACGTAAGCAGGCTCTTCAACACTCCCCTTAATATACTCCGCCAGTATGAAGAAGGAGCACTCGAGAGCCCGCCGCAAATTTTTGCTTGGCGATCATATCGTAAACTGCATAGAACAGTTTTCCCGAATATACTGGCTCCAACGGAATATTTGTTCGCATCGAAAAGTCGTCGATCCAATCGCGCAAAGCAGCCGTCGATTTCGCATACCCACCAAAATGATAATCAAGCGCTATACTCCATCGCAATAATTCTATTTCGCCAGCCTCGGCGATCAACCGCCGCACATCGTCATTTAAAAACTCACCGCCTTTTAACACAGACACCCCTAAGACCGATGTGTCTTGTCCACCCCCAGCAATCAATCCGGCCAGCGTTCCGCCTGTACCTACGGGGACACAAACCACGTCAAAAGGTTGATCTACTTCCCGCAGTATTTCCTTGCAGCCTTTAATTGCCAAGCTATTACTGCCACCCTCAGGCCATAGATGACTCGCACCTATTGAAATTCTCTTAGTCTCTAACCACGCAGAATCATGCCTGTTTCGATAGTCCTCACGAGTTACCGACAACAGCGTCATCCCATGAGCAGCCGCATACTCAAGTACAGGGTTTAACGGTTCGATCAGCTCACCTCTGATAATACCGCTCGTCTCAAAACCAAAATGTTTGCCTGCCGCAGCGACTGCTCTTATATGGTTAGAATATGCGCCACCAAAAGTGAGTACGTGTGCTTTAGGCGGTAGCGCTGCAATATTGTATTTAAGCTTGCGCCATTTATTACCCGATACCTCAGGGTGAATTCGATCATCACGCTTTACCCACACTTCGACATCAGTATTTGGAAATAGTGAACTGTCCAACTGCTCAAGTGGAGTAGCCGGCTCTTGTTGCGATAGCAATCTCATCAAATCAGCAAAGTATTTGCGCCGGACAATAATTTTACAATGTGTTCGAGCATTTACTTATTTAAGAGGCTATTCAAAATCATTTTCGTAAACCGGCAGGACAAAATAAGCCCGGTAAGATTACAATACAGCGCATGAGTATTGGTGTATTAATTTTAGCCGTTTTGGTTGGCTCCGGAATGATTATTCACTTCCGTGGCAAAGTTCGGCATTCATTCGCTCGGCAACTAACTAGCCATACGAACTTAACCGCGCCATACAATGTATTCGTTTATCTGTTTTCTAAAATCCCAAATATCCCATTCCCTAAAATAGACGCACACTATCCTGAACTTAAGATTCTTGAAGACAACTGGGAAGTAATTCGTGATGAAGCTTTAGCGCTGGCCAAAGCAGAGCATATCAAGGCCTCGGATAATTATGATGATCTAGCCTTTAATTCCTTTTTTCGAACCGGGTGGACATGTTTTTACCTCAAGTGGTATGACGACTTTATGCCCTCAGCACTTGAACACTGCCCAAGAACCATAGAACTGGTAAGACAAATCCCTTATATGAAAGCGGCTATGTTCGCCTCTCTACCCCCCGGTGCAACATTACCGCAGCACCGCGATCCGTTTGCGGGGTCAATGCGTTACCACTTGGGCTTAATCACGCCAAATTCCGAAAAGTGCTCAATCGATGTCGATGGGCAACCTTACTGGTGGAAGGACGGCGAAGCGGTAGTATTTGATGAAACGTTCATTCATACCGCAAGTAATCAGTCGGAAGACCAACGCATCATTCTATTTGCCGATATAAGCCGGCCCATGCGCTATGCCTGGGCAGATGCTATCAATAATTGGGTGAGCACTTATATGGTCAAAGCGAGTGCGGCTAAAAATGAAGCGAACGAATCGGTCGGATTTCTTAACCGTGTATTTGGTGTACTTTATTACGCCCGCGTTTGGGCAAAAAAACTGAAAGGATTTAATCGGAAACTATACTACATCCTTAAGTTCACACTATTCGCAATTCTTATTTGGGCCATTTTTCTGTAAAGATCAGCTAGCCAGAAAAGGAATAAAAAAATAGCGGATCAGAGCCTAAGCTCCGACCCGCTACGATAGGGAGTTATATGTAACCCGTATTTTTCGTCAAGCACCAGTAGCCAATAACAGAAGCTATCGACTATCAGTAATGAGGGTACCAAACCTCAAAATAACAAAAAGAGTCAACATACGAATACATAGACCTACTAACAGGGAAAATCATTTCAACAAATATTTGTTTTTTACATATCTAAGACAAAATCATCTTAAATGGGATATCTCGTTTACGCGGTCAAACTAAAAAGCACTTTCGTTCTCAGCGCGTAACTACCTCAATACTTTCTAGATCGCTTTAGAGATAATTTCGAAATAACTTTGAAATTAATACTGCCAAAATACAAGTTTCGGTCTCACCAATATTCTGAATAGTTTATACTAGCGTCACGGTGAACAATCTGCGGGAGAGAGTTTCTTAGCACTCTGTTTTAAGTGCAAAGAATCCGCCGAAGGCGCAACGAGCCCGTAACCGCTCAGGCAATCAGGACCGCAGATTTGATACACCGTCTCTGGAGAGCGAATTGATTTCAGGTCATTCGTTAACTGCTAATTTAATATTTGCATTTAATCGTTTTAATAGCAGTTAATTAAAAGCTGGAATAAGCAATCCACCGAAGGGGTAGCAGGCGTGTGAATAATCGTTCGATTACTCGCCACCTAGATCTCTCAGGTAACCGGACAGAGGGGCAAATATCGTGTTGCAGCGAATTATTGCTGTAGCACATCGTATTTGTAACGCCCTATTAATTGCACGGCTACCGAGACAGCGAATTTTTCGCTTACAGATTATGACTACAAGTTCCCCACCCACTTCACCTGCTCCCAAAAAAACGCCGCTGTTCGATCAGCATGTAGCCCTAGATGCTCGCATGGTGGATTTTGGTGGTTGGCATTTACCAGTAAACTATGGCTCCCAAATAGAAGAGCATCTTGCGGTTCGCAAAAGTGCAGGCATATTCGACGTTTCTCATATGACCGTATGGGATATAGAAGGTGATGAGACAATCCCTTACTTGCGCAAAATACTCGCCAACGATATTGATCGTGTCAGCAACACACCAGGTAAGGCAATATATTCCTGCTTGCTGAACGAAACCGGCGGCGTAATCGATGACCTAATTGCCTACTATTTATCCAGCAACCATTGCCGAGTAGTTACTAACGCAGGGCCGCGTAACAAGGTTAAAAAATGGTTGCTCGAACAAGCTAAGAACTTCACGGTTAACGTCGTAGAGCAACCCGAGCTAGCGCTCATTGCCGTTCAAGGACCCGATGCCCTTAAAAAGTTTCACCAGGCGGTCGGCCCGTTGGTTGGAGAACCGGTCGCCGATCTTAAAAAGTTTTGCTCAATACAGATTAGTGAATGGTTCATAGGCCGTACCGGCTATACCGGTGAAAACGGTATAGAGGTCATCTTACCCAACCGGGATGCAGCAGGCCTATGGGACTCACTAATAAATGTTGGTCTGCAACCTTGTGGCCTTGGCGCACGCGACACCCTGCGACTTGAAGCAGGATTAAGCTTGTACGGTAATGATCTCGACGAGCAGCATAGTCCGCTGGAGTCTGGTTTGCTTTGGACAGTATCTCTACAAGATCATGCCCGAAAATTTATTGGCCGACGAGCGCTGGAAGATCAGATGCAATCCTCCCATAAGCAGCTTGTCGGTTTGGTACTTGAAGATCGTGGTGTATTGCGTGGCCACCAAAAGGTGTTAATCAATGGGCGAGAATGCGGTGAAATCACCAGTGGCACCTGGTCACCGAGCCTGGAGAAATCTATTGCACTAGCGCGAATCTCAGGTGATGCCGGTAATAAATGTAGCGTAGAAATTCGCAAAAAACCCGTCGCGGCACGCATTGTGCCTGTACCGTTTATTAAAAATGGCGTCAGCCAAGTGGGGAAATAGCCATGGGAGCTTTTAGTGAAAGACATCTGGGTCCACGTGACGAAGACGTTCAAACCATGCTCGATGCCTTGGGTTACAAAACCCTGGACGATCTAACTCAGGCGGTAGTTCCCAAAAGCATTCTGGACAACTCTGAACTGAACCTCGGCCCAGCCGCCTCGGAGCACCAAGCACTAGCCGAACTAAAAGCGCTTGTCAGCCAAAACTTGGTACTAAAAAGTCTCATCGGACAGGGCTATTCCAATACGCTAGTACCGGCAGTTATCCAACGCAATGTGTTCGAAAACCCAGCCTGGTATACCGCCTACACACCATACCAACCGGAGATTTCACAGGGTAGATTAGAAGTGCTCTTCTACTACCAAACCATGGTCACCGAACTTACCGGNNCCTCTCTTTTAGATGAAGCAACGGCCGCTGCTGAAGCAATGACCTTGGCCCACCGCCAAACCAAGGGGCGTAAATCAACATTTTTAGTTTCAACACTGTGCCATCCACAAACAATTGATTTGTTAGCCACGCGTGCCGAACCTATTGGTATCCAGCTAGCTTACTTTGATGAAAGTGAAGACGACCACAGCAAGCTGGATTGGGATGATGTGTTCGGACTGATTGTGCAGTATCCGACAACAGATGGACGTATTCTTGATTGCTCGCAACTGTTTAATAGTGCGCAGCAGAACAATGCAATTTCGGTCGTCGCCAGTGATCTACTCGCTCTAACTTTAATAAGATCGGCTGGTGAACTTGGCGCCGATGTGGTCGTCGGAAATTCACAACGTTTTGGCGTACCGCTGGGATTTGGCGGCCCACACGCTGGCTTTTTTGCAGTAAAAGATAAGTTAAAACGCACCATGCCTGGCCGCTTAGTAGGAGAGTCTATCGATACCGCAGGCAAACCAGCCTACCGACTCGCCTTACAAACCCGCGAGCAACATATACGCCGTGAAAAGGCGACTTCAAATATATGTACTGCACAAGCTTTGCTCGCCATTATGGCCACCTTATATGCTGTGTATCATGGGTCGGATGGCTTAAGAGCAATTGCGTTCGGTGTACAGGCCAAACTTAGCCAATTAAAAAAAGCCCTCGTCGATGCAAATTACACAATCGTTGGTGAACAGCATTTTGATACCGTCAGCTTTAACAGCGGAATGAAAACCGATGCACTGTTAAACGCAGCCGTTAGTGCTGGGTTTAATCTTCGAAAATTAAACGACGACCAATTAGCCATCAGTCTAGACGAAACCACGTCGATAGATGATCTCGATCAGCTCACTGCTGCGCTGGACCTTAAACTTACAAGTGAATCTAAAAACGCCTCTGGCAATGACGCCAATATCGACAGCGCGCTATTAAGAACCGACAACTTCTTGAGCCAACCTGTATTCCATCAATACCGCAGCGAAACGGAAATGATGCGCTACTTGAAACGCTTATCGAATAAAGACATAGCCTTGGATCAATCCATGATTCCACTTGGCTCATGCACCATGAAGCTCAACGCCGCAGTAGAAATGATGCCGGTGAGTTGGCCAGAAATAAACAGTATCCACCCGTTCGCACCGCCCGAACAATGGCACGGTTACCGCGAAATGATTCGGCAACTCGAAGAAATGTTGTGTGTTTGCACAGGTTACGCGGCTGTATCGCTGCAACCCAATGCGGGCTCGCAAGGCGAATATGCGGGCCTACTGGCGATACGCCAGTACCACATCGCTAATGGCGACACTCAACGAAATATTTGTTTAATTCCACAATCGGCCCACGGCACTAACCCGGCCAGTGCACAAATGGTGGATATGCGAGTGGTTGTCGTCGCCTGTGACGAAGCCGGTAACGTCGATCTAGATGACCTCGATCGTTGCATAGCTGAACATCAAAACGATATTGCTGCAATCATGATTACCTACCCATCGACTCACGGTGTGTACGAAGAAACAATCGGCGAGATTTGTGAGAAGGTCCACGATGCGGGCGGGCAAGTTTACATTGACGGCGCAAATCTAAACGCAATGGTCGGAGTCGCTAAACCCGGACATTTTGGTGGCGACGTGTCGCATTTAAATTTACACAAAACATTTTGTATTCCCCATGGTGGCGGTGGCCCTGGTGTCGGTCCAGTCGCGGTCGCAGAACACCTTGCGCCTTATTTACCACAAGATGCCCTAAACCAAGAGCGCATCGGAGCAACCATTAGCGGCGCGCCATTTGGCAGTGCCAGCATCTTGCCAATATCATGGATGTACATCCGGATGATGGGTGCCGAAGGCTTAAAAAAAGCAACCCAGGTCGCAATATTAAATGCCAACTATATTGCGCATCGACTAAAGGATATCTACCCGGTCCTGTATACCGGCAACGAAGGTTTGGTCGCGCACGAATGTATTATTGATACACGCCCAATGAAAGCCGATGGCAACGTGACGGTTGATGACATCGCCAAACGTTTGATCGATTTTGGTTTTCACGCACCGACAATGTCATTCCCGGTACCTGGCACATTGATGATTGAACCGACCGAAAGCGAATCACTGGAAGAAATTGAGCGATTTTGTCGCGCGATGCGCGCTATCCACAGCGAATACCTCGCGATTAAGAATGGCGAGCTACCCGAAGACAATAATCCCTTATCTAATGCCCCGCATACATTGGAAAGCGTTATGGAATGGGATCGCCCATATTCTATTCGTCAAGCGCTTACTCCTGACGAACATGCGGATTCGGCCAACAAGTATTGGCCGCCAGTAGGTCGAATCGACAATGTATTCGGTGATAGAAACCTGGTATGCAGCTGCCCACCGCTTAGCGACTATCAAGAAAATTAGTCACGCGGTATTTTTGCAAACTGCCTATCGCAATCTTTAGATATCCTCGCTAGAATCGCTGGCACAATAACAAACAACCGTATGGTTTTTGACGAGATATGGCAGAGCTAGGTTCATCCGATTTACCGCTTAGAGTAGCCGTTGTGGGCGCTGGCCCAGCAGGGTTTTATGCCGCGGAGCTTCTACTGCGAAACGACATTCATTGTGAAGTTGACCTGTTTGAGTCACTTCCCTGCCCTTATGGACTAGTGCGCCACGGTGTTGCACCCGATCATCCGAAAATGCGCACGGTTATTAACCGCTTTGATAAAACCGGCATTGAAGAAAACTTCAATTATTTTGGCAATACCAAATTAGGTGCCGACGTCAGTGTTGAAACCCTGCGCGAGTATTACGATGCCATACTCATCTCCACTGGAGCACAGAAACCTCGAAAGCTCGGTATCCCCGGGGAAGAACTAGAAGGTAGTTATAGCGCCGAACAGTTTATTAATTGGTATAACGGCCACCCGGCGATTGAACTTAAAGACTTTGATCTTTCCAGCGAGACCGCCGTAGTCGTCGGTAACGGTAATGTTGCGTTAGATATCGCACGAATTCTAATGCACACCCCAGAGGAGCTGGCCAAAACCGATATGGCGACACCCATTATCGAGAAACTTGCAGCCAGCAAGGTAAAAACAGTTTACATCGCGGGTCGTCGAGGTCCGGTACAAGCCAGCTTCACCTCGCCAGAGATTCGTGAATTTGATCATCTAGAAAACACCTCTTTCCACATCAACGAAGATGCTATGGCCCTCGATGCCGAAGACCTAGAAGAACTAGAGTTCAAAGATCACGGTCACGCGCGTAAGTTTATGCCAATTTTTGAAGGCTATTCGGATCAGCCATCGGATAGAGACCAACATATAAAATTCCTCTTCTTGCGTAGTCCGGTCTCGATTGAAGGTGATGGCAAAATTGAAAAAATCACACTGCAAACAAATCGTTTAAGTGGCGCCGCCGGATCACGCAGACCTAACTCGATTGACGACACTGAAACCATACCCTGTGGCTTGGTATTTAGTTGCATCGGCTATCGCGGTAGACCTATCGAGGGTATCCCTTTTGATGACTCGTGGGGCGGCGTTCCCAATGTTGAAGGCCGCGTAACCGTCGATGGTAAAGTGCAAACTGGGCTCTACACCAGCGGCTGGATAAAACGTGGCCCAAGTGGCGTTATTGGCACCAATAAGGTCGATAGTAAAGAAACCATTACTCATTTGGTCGACGATGTCGCCAGCTTAACGGTTGCACCTAACCGCAGCAGTGCGGCATTACGCGAGCAACTAGTCAGCGAAGGCAAACGCCCAATCAATTTTGCCGAGTGGAAAGAGATAGACGACGCAGAAGTGGCACGCGCCAAAGGCGATAAGCCAAGAGAAAAGTTTCTGACCGTTGAGGAGATGCTCGCAGTTCTCGACTAAAGAGATCTTTGCACGAGCAGGGAATTTGTTCTCTGGCAAGGCAAAAAAGCAAGGAAAGAGGGAGTTTATAAATTATAAATGACCGATTAAGTACGTTTTTACCGCAGCTAGAGGGCGAAATAACAATCGTGCGGAGATCTCTATTCAGGCAGCGGGATAAACTCCAAATCATCACCCGGCACTTTAGGAAACACCCCATTTTTCCAGTCCTGACCTGCTTGCTCCATCCGCTCTTTGCTGCTCGAAGCAAAGTTCCAAAACAAATGACGCGGCCCAATATTTTCGCCACCGATTAACGCCAATCGACTATCTTCGAATGCAGTAACATGTACTTCTACGTCCTGTTTGAGTACCGCTAAGTTATATTTTTCCAATTGAGTCGTTTCTATACCCGCACCGCCCACAGGGTGCGCCTCAACCTGCCCAGCCACTAAATATAACGCTCGTTCATCAGCTTCGGGCAACACCAATGTCTGGCCCTTTTTTAAGTCCGCTTCAACATACAAAGTCTCTGCATATGTTTTGGTTGGCGATGTTTCCCCATACGCGCTCCCAATCATTACTCGCACTGCAACACCATTAACCTCAATCGCTGGCAATACATCACTTGGGTAGTGATAAAAGGCAGGCTCTATTTCTTCATCTTCCTCTGGCAAGGCCAGCCACAGCTGTAAACCGTGCAGACCATGTTCCACGGCATTCACTTCTGCTCTCTCTCGCTCTGAGTGAACAATGCCTCTGCCGGCGACCATCAAATTTAAGTCACCCGGTCGAATCGCCTGTACGCTCCCCAGTGAATCCCTATGTAAAATCTCGCCATCAAACAAATAGGTCACCGTGGCCAAATTAATATGTGGATGCGGCCGCACGTTGACACCCTGACCCGGCGCAAATGTCGCAGGGCCCATATGATCAAAAAATAGCCAAGGCCCAACCATTCGTTGCTTAACTGAA
Organism: Gammaproteobacteria bacterium; assembly: GCA_003485905.1. Lineage (GTDB taxonomy): Bacteria > Pseudomonadota > Gammaproteobacteria > Arenicellales > Arenicellaceae > UBA10349. The sequence goes on from DNHK01000244.1 coordinate 10,855, forward strand.
GGCAAAGCACGCCGCACGGTAAATTCACCAAGGTCTTTCTCGCTCGGCTCTATAATTAAATCAATAACGCTGGAATCACTCATTTTTTCCCTCCGCAGGCTTCGGTCGATACCACTTAGGCTTGCTTCTTAAAAATAATCTCTTTCCACTCAGCTGGGCCAGTGGTGTGTACCGCCTGGCCTGTAGTATCAACTGCCACGGTAACTGGCATGTCCTTAACCTCGAACTCATGGATTGCTTCCATGCCCAATTCTTCAAACGCGACCACGCGAGAATTGGTGATGGCCTTGCTCACCAAATATGCAGCACCACCTACCGCCATCAAATAAACGGCTTTGTGTTTTTTAATGCTCGCTATGGTGGCAGGGCCACGCTCAGCTTTACCGACCATGCCGATCAAACCCAATTCACCTAACATCATGTCGGTAAATTTATCCATCCGTGTAGCGGTCGTTGGTCCGGCTGGCCCGACGGCTTCATCACGAACTGCGTCTACCGGCCCGACGTAATAAATAAACCGGTTGGTAAAGTCCACGCCATTTGGCATTGGCTCACCGGCTTCGAGCAGACTCTGAATTTTTTTATGCGCCGCGTCGCGCCCGGTTAATAATTTACCCGATAGCAAAATGGTTTGCCCCGGTGTCCAGGTTTGAATCTCTTCCGGAGTTATTTCGTCCAGATTTATTCGCTTGGCAGTCGGCCCAACTTCCCAGGTGATTTCCGGCCAGTCTTCGAGTTTGGGCAGTGTTTGCAACGAAGGCCCAGATCCATCCAACACAAAATGCGCATGCCGCGTTGCTGCACAATTCGGAATAATCGCTATCGGCTTGCTCGCTGCATGAGTTGGGTAATCTTTAATTTTTACATCCAATACAGTCGTTAAACCGCCCAGGCCTTGTGCACCAATGCCGAGATTGTTTACTTTTTCATAAAGCTCAATTCGCAGTTCTTCAATACGATTACTCGGCCCGCGCGCGATTAGCTCCTGAATATCGATAGATTCCATCAATACTTCCTTAGCCATTACCGCTGCTTTCTCGGCGGTACCACCAATGCCAATTCCCAGCATACCCGGTGGACACCAACCCGCACCCATAGTTGGCACAGTCTTTAACACCCACTCCACAATATCGTCATTCGGGTTCAACATGGCCATCTTGGCTTTGTTCTCAGAGCCTCCACCTTTGGCCGCCACGTCAACCTCAACCTTGTCTCCGTCAACTATTTCGTAGTGAATAACCGCAGGCGTATTGTCCTTGGTATTGATTCGTTTACCCGCTGGGTCAGCAAGAATAGAACCACGCAAGACATTGTCCGGGTGCAAATAAGCCCGCCGAACCCCTTCGTTAATCATGTCGGTAAGGTTTAAATCAGAATCCCACTGAACATTCATGCCTACCTTAACGAAGATGGTAACAATACCGGTATCCTGACAAATCGGTCGATGCCCTTCGGCACACATCCGCGAATTAATTAATATTTGCGCTATCGCGTCTTTCGCCGCCTGCGACTCCTCACGCTGATAGGCGTCATGCATCGCATCCACAAAGTCCTTTGGATGGTAATACGAAATAAATTGTAAAGCGTCGAAAACGCTATCGATAAGATCGTCTTGTTTAATAACAGTCATGATGAATTCCAGATAGATACGGACCCGAAATAGGGGTTGGGTATTCTAACGTTTATGAACAGTTTCAACATCCCCTGATATGATGAAGCCCTAAGCAACTATTGATAACATGGGACTTAGCATGATCGGCTATAAGAACATACCAAGCACAAATGAAAGCCGGAGTATTTTCTTTCACTAATCTAAAATCATTTTGGAATTCTTATGAAAACTCTTAATTTATGCCTTACAACACTACTGCTAAGCACGTTTGCACATGCTCACCATACTAGCCTGGCAATCTTCGATCCAACGGCAACCACTGAAATAGAGGGTGTGGTCACCGATGTGCACTGGAGCAACCCTCATGTGCGACTCGGGATAGGCGTGGCTGATGCTGCGGGGGATATCACGGAATGGAATATCGAGTTGACCTCGCTAAGCGCATTTCGAAGTCGCGGGTATCGCACTGCGTTTGTGGAAGTTGGTGAAATGGTCAAAGTTTTTGGAAACCCCGCTAAAAGTGGGCTTCCGGCCATGGAGGGGCTAAATTTACTGTTAGAGAATGGCACCGAAGTGATCCTCGAGTTTGTAGAAGGCCCCCACTATGCGCTTATGGGCGATGCACCGGTGCTTGAAATTGATGCTGCCGATTCTGATGCTGTGCAGCTCGCCAGAGAATCTGCCGAGGGTATATTCCGCGTTTGGAATACTATTATTGGCGATCCGAACTTTCCAATTTTCAGGGGTAACTATCCGCTTACTGAAGTCGCGGCTGCTCGTAAATCTGAATGGGTGCCCGATAGAGAGAAACTTGAAAGTTGTTGGACCAAGAGTATTCCCCACATTATGGGAACGCCTCATCCAATTGAATTCTCTCGCAGCGGAAACGATATTTTATTGAGCTTTGAAGAAGATGATGCCCGACGTTTGATTCACATGCTCGATGCTAATGAGGAGCACAATGATGAGGATGCTGTGCCATCTAGACTTGGTTACTCAATCGGTATCTGGGAGGGCGACACATTGGTGGTTGAAACCACCAAACTTAACTCACCTTATCTTGATGATCGCGGCACAATCCAAAGCGAAGATATGCACGTAATTGAGCGATTTACCCCAAGCGAAAATGGTGAGCAGCTAGATTTTCAGATTACCTTTACAGACCCAGTCGCATTTACTGCGCCGGTCAAGTTGGCGAAAACTTTTGTTTGGCAACCCGAACGTAGCATCGTAAAGTGGGATTGCGACGCGTAAATTCAATCACTGTGAGGCTTGAGAATGAATATATATAGAACTGGGTTAATTGGCCTATTGCTTGCTGCAACAGCTGCGGTTAACGTAAACGCACAAGAGGCTACAGATGCTACCTGTGAGAATCTGGCTGCCTCATTAGATCTTGATGCAACAACCATCGCCTCGGCGACTGCCATAACGGAAGGGCGATTCAATCCACCAAATGGCCAGCGAGAGCGAACCAACCTGCCTGATTTTTGCCGCATTGAGCTTACCATCACCCCGACCTCAGACTCAGATATCAAGACCGAGCTATGGCTGCCGCTCAGCAATTGGAACGGTAAGTTCCTAGCGGTTGGTAACCCAGCCTGGGCTGGCTCGATTCAATATTACGCACTCGCTGATGGCTTGCAGCGTGGTTACGCGACGGCCTCAACCGACGGGGGCCACACTACCGTCGATGCCAGCTTTGCCATTGGGCATCCAGAAAAGCTGATCGATTTTGGCTATCGGGCGGTGCACCAGACCGCCGTACAAGGCAAATTCGTCATTGAGGGGCTTTACGGTACTGAACCGAGTTACACATATTTCAACGGCTGCTCCGGTGGTGGTCGGCAGGCGTTTATGGCGGCACAACGCTACCCCGAGGATTTTGACGCGATCATTGCTGGGGCACCCGGTTATGATCGTACCGACGTTGCGTTTCAAACACTGGGCATGGCACAAGCTACGCATGCAACACCCGAGAGTTTTATACCTGACGAGAAATTCTCTTTGATCCATAACGCGGCGATGAATATGTGCGACGCAGCCGATGGGCTTGAGGACGGGCTCATTAGCGATCCGGTTACCTGCGATTTCGACCCCGGTGTGTTGCAATGCGAAAGCAACGATACGGCAAGCTGTTTGACAGCACCTCAAGTTGTCGCGGCACGAAAGATTTACGCCACAATCGTTGATCCACGAACCGGTGAGGTGCTCACCGCCGGAATGGAACCCGGGAGTGAATTGCACTGGGGTGCCGTCGCAGGTCAAAACCCTCACCACATGTACTTAAGCCTTTATCAACACATAGTATTTCCCGACAAAGATTGGGACTTTCGTACATTGAATATTGCAACAGATCTCGACGTCGCACGCGCAGCCGATAACGGAATTCTGGCAGCGACTTCAACTGATTTGAAGCCTTTCATTAAACACGGCGGTCGGCTGTTGATCTATCATGGTTGGGCAGACCAGAACATTCCACCGCTCGGGTCCGTCGATTACTATGAGCAGGTAGTTGACACACTTGGTCAGCAAATGACCGAAGAAGCCGTACAGCTTTACATGGTTCCAGGTATGGGCCATTGCCGAGGTGGCCATGGGCCCAATGATTTTGATGAGCTAGCAGTTCTTGAACAATGGCGCGAACAAGATATTGCGCCACAAGCGATTACTGCAGAGCTGCGTGAAGGTCGTAATGTAGTGCGCTCGCGCCCGCTATGTCCTTATCCGCAGGTCGCAAGCTACACAGGCACTGGTAGCATCGATGAAGCCGAAAACTTCAGTTGCGTTAGCCCTTAATTGGGTCTTAGCTGGCTCTTCAATAAATGGGGTCAGACTCCATTGATCATTGCAGAATCTGGCGCTCGCTCAATGGACGAGAATTAATACTATTCAGATTGTGTGGTCACGCGTGAGCGTTTACCCTCATTCATAGCCTACGTTCCAAATATTCGGCATAATTTCAAATACAAGAACAAGCTATGACGACAAAACCAGCACTACTGGCACTCAGCGCGATATTTTTTCTGGCAGCGATGTCCTTATCTGCTCAAGAGCAGATAGAGATAACGGATATGGACATCGAGAGCGTTACTAATGAGGAAAATACCTCTGAAGAAGCAAGTGAAGAAGTGAGTAAACAGGAGCGCATACCGTTAGAAGAAATTGTGGTTACCGCGAAACGCAGAAGCCTTATCAACTTGGGAGATCTGTTTACCTCTGAGCCCGAACCTGATTTTGTTGATCCCAATGCGATGCGAGTCGAATCAGAAAAATTGCCCGGCGGAAGAAGACTCGAGAGATTTACAAAAGGTGATAAAACATACTGCTTTGAAGTACGTGAAGCGAACCCATTGGATTCATTTGATAGCGGGAATGTATTTCAACGACGCTGCTAGTTAAACCTTTGGCCATGCACTAATTCACCGGCGTTTCTCAATTCACTTATTGCGTAGCAAAACAAGTTTTAGAAAATCGCTTCTAAAACCTTCAGCATTTTCACCAAGGATTGGCCATAATACACAGCACTAGTTCACCGCCAATTATTCTCCCTGTATGTCCTCCAAAGAGTTCACAATATTTGTAGCAACGCTGATGGCGATTGTTGCATTATCGATTGATGCATTACTCCCAGCCCTGGGATTGATCACTCAAGAACTGGGAATAGCCAATGCCAACCAAACACAGCTGGTCATCAGTATGTTGTTTTTGGGCATGGCAATAGGGCAGCTAATATGTGGGCCACTATCTGACGCACTGGGGCGCAAACCCGTGTTGTACAGCGGGTTAGTGGTATACCTATTCGGTACTGTTATTTGCTTTTTTAGCACCGATATAACCGTTTTATTAGTAGGCCGCTTTATTCAGGGTTTAGGCTGCGCTGGGCCGTACGTTTCTGCCGTCTCGTTAGTTCGTGATAAATACGCGGGCCGTGGTATGGCCAAAATCATGTCGCTGGTTACGATGATCTTTGTTCTGGTTCCCGCTTTCGCGCCGATCTTGGGGCAAGCTATATTGTTTGTGTCGCCTTGGCGCGGCATCTTTGCCGTGTATCTATGCTATGCGCTACTTCTTGTTGGGTGGATATACATTCGGTTGCCCGAAACTTTGCCTAAAGAGCAGCGCATTCCATTCAGCGTAAGCGGGTTTATCGCAGGATTCAAAGAAGTAGTAACCAATAGAGTTACCACCAGCTTGACGCTTGGTACGGGGCTCACGTTTGGTAGTTTTATTGGCTACTTAAACTCGTCACAACAAATATTTCAGGTGCAGTTTGAAACTGGCAAACTGTTTAGCCTGTACTTCGGATCATTGGCCTTAGCCTTGGGTGCAGCCTCTATGCTTAATTCGCAACTTGTTGAGCGCCTAGGCATGTACTATCTTGCCAGCCGGGCATATTTAGTTATTGTCTTAACTTCCGCGGCTTTTATGGTTATTCAATTTTACATCGACATTCAATTTTGGATGTTTATGGCCTTTATGCTCATTTTGTTTTTTAACCTTGGGATGGTGTTTGGAAACTTAAACGCGATGGCAATGGAACCTATGGGACATGTGGCTGGGATCGCTGCAGCCGTCATTGGATCAGTTTCTTCTATGATGTCAATTATTATTGGCACCACTATTGGTCAGCTCTACAACGATACAGTCATGCCCCTAACGGCAGGGTTTTTATTAATGTCTAGTTTGGCTCTTATGCTGCTTCACTATAGCCAGCGACACAAAGAAAAAGATGTAGGAGCAGGTTAGACACTCTGTGACTTGGTGGTATTTTCGAGGGTAAAACCCCGAGCGGTAAATTGCGATACAAAGAAAATAACAAAGGACAAAAACTTAGCTGCGCCGCGCTTTCGCCAGCGACGCAACTAAACTTTTGTTTCTATAAAACCGAGTCTGGTTATTAAAGTATCCCTTGTGCAGCAATCATCACCGCGCCAGAAACGACTATATAAAAGAAGTCGACGCCCAACGCAAAACTACTTTTATTAGTCCAGGCACCACCACTGACCGTAACCATGGCTGTTGCCAAAATTGCCAATATTGCTGTCGTCAGAGCATTAGCGTTTGCGGTAACACCAATAACAAGCGCCATCAAAAACAAACGAACCAATTGCGCAAACATTGGAAACATGGGCATTTTTTCAGGCTTCTCTAGCGAAACGCCAGAACCTTGTGCCCACTTGGTTCCAAAACATTTTGGGCTATACCAAAACCAACCGATCATGAACGATACTACTGTACCGGCTACCACAGCCATCGTATTTACAGATGCTATTTCTTCCACGATTTAATCCTCCAGGTTAAAAGTCTATTGTCCAGAAATCTCGTTTAACCGAATTAGTATAACCTCAGAGATAGGAACATTAAAAACTAGACCAACTTCCGTTTTAGAAAGTGAGCAACTTCGGTCATGATTCTGAATATCTGAGCAAGCACAATTGTGTTGCTGAGGCGATATGAACCACGAACACTCTAACCAAAAATACACGGACCGAATCAACAAGGTGTGCGACTACATTTACGCTCATCTCGACGAAGATCTTTCGATTGATCGACTGAGTAAGGTTGCAAGTTTTAGTAAGTATCACTTCCACCGGCAGTTTTCTGAATTTACCGGCTTTCCGGTATTCAGGGTTATTCACTTGATCCGGCTTAAGCGGGCGTCTTACCAATTGGTATTTAACAAACAGACTCGAATTATTGATATAGCGTTGGATGCAAAGTTTGAGAACCCTGAATCGTTCTCTCGCGCGTTTAAGAAAACGTTTGGACAGACTGCTTCTGAATTCCGAAAACAACCTGCGTGGGAACCTTGGCATGAGAAATATCAATTCACAGCCAGGCGAGGATTACAGAGTATGAAAGTTAACATTATTGATTTTAAAGAAACCAAAGTGGCGGCACTCGAACATCGAGGCTCACACAAACAACTAAACGATTCGGTGCAAACATTTATCCAATGGCGAAAACAAAGCAAATTATCACCTGTCGCGTCCAGTGGCTCTTACGGGCTCGCTTACGACGACCCAGCGAATGTTAAGCCTGAGAAATTCAGATTCGATATTTGTGGTTCTGTAGAAAGCACCATCCCAAAAAACAGCCATGGCGTAATTAATAAAACCATTCCTGGTGGCCCCTGTGCAATGATTCGCCATTTGGGCTCCCATGACTTGATGGATGACAAAATTAGATACCTATACGCAAACTGGCTGCCCACTAGTGGCAGGGAGTTACGTGACTTCCCCCGTTTTTTTCAATATATAAATTTGTTTCCAGAGGTCGCAGAACATGAGCTTATTACTGACATTATGTTGCCGCTGGAATAATCGTTAGTAATTACCGTCTCGACTACACATACCAGGGCTTACCCAACACGCCTACACGCGTTAACATAGCCGGCCGAATTCGCAACAAAACAAACTTGGAGAACGATATGCGCAAGATGGTTAATAACTATGTACGAGGATTTTTAGGCGCTTTAGCCCTGGTTTTATCTGCCACATTCACCCAATTAAGTTATGCAGACACCATCGCAATGATTGGTACCGGCGATGTGGGTAGCGCTTTGGGTAAAAACTGGAGTACGCGCGGACATACTATTGTTTACGGTTCGCGCAATCCAACAAGCGAATCCACACAAGCACTGGTAGCCGCTACTACTGGAAACGCCTCAGCCACAACTCCGGCAGAAGCCGTCGTAGGGGCAGATGTAGTGGTCGTAGCTGTGCCATGGGCTGTCGGTGAAGAAGTCGTGGCTGGACTCGGCGACCTGTCTGGAAAAATTGTCATCGACCCAACGAACCCTCGAGATATTAATGAAGCCGGTCTATCTGTGCCGCCCAGCCTGGAATCAAGTACTGAAAAATTTAAAAAGATTGCGCCAAACGCAATGTTCGCTAAAACCTTGAACCACATTCCTGCCGAGTATATGGAGCACTCCGAGACGCTGGGGCTTAACTACCATGTAAGCGTTGCCGGGGATGAAGCCGCGATAACGTGGGTAACGGCAATACTTAACGATATGGGTTTCGTGCCCGCTGTTGTCGGTGGAATACGGGAGACCCGATTACAGGAGGCCTTCTACTCGGCAACTAATAACATGCGCGTATTGGGTGACCCACATACCGTACAATTTGGCACCCCTCCAGTTCGCTAGGTAAGTATTCGTTAACGGGTATAACCGTCGCACATGTTGTCTGCGCTGATCCGGCTGTTCGTACATAACGGTTCAGGTGGCTACAACGATTACGCTTGTGCGGCTAACTAAGGTTTTAAATTATGGATGGAAGCTTACTTCAAGCGGTTTTTATCTTTCTAGCATTTACCTGCCTGATCGTACCTCTATCGAAGTGGGCCGGGCTCGGGCCGGTGATCGGTTATCTTATTGCTGGAGTGCTGATTGGCCCATTCGCCTTGGGTTTTATTTCTGACCCAACAACCATATTGCACTTCTCTGAGTTTGGTGTGGTGATGATGCTGTTTCTGATCGGCATGGAATTGCAGCCGCGGGAACTATGGCTAATGAAGGGTCAGCTGTTAGGCCTTGGAATGACTCAGGTGCTTGCCACCACAGCCTTGATCACTCTAGCTTCAATCGTCATGGGCCAATATTGGGGTGAAGCTGTAGTGATCGGAATGGCACTGGCACTATCCTCAACCGCAATTGCCATTCAAATTATGCAAGACCGCGGGATGATGACTAGCGAAACCGGCAAAGCGGGATTTTCAGTGTTGTTGTTTCAAGACGTCGCGGTCATCGCAATGATCGCTATATTGCCCACACTGGCGATTCAAGGGGGCACAGAAGTCATCGCTGGTACAGATCACACCACTAGTGCTGCCAACGGGCCAACCGGCTGGTATTTAGCAGCCTCTATATTGGCGTGCTTTGGAGGTATGATATTTGCCGGTCGCTTATTGCTACGACCACTTTTTCGGTTTATTGCTCGAATGGGTGTGCGCGAAACATTTACCGCACTGGCTTTACTGCTGGTGGTCGGTAGTACCCTATTAATGGAGTGGCTGGGCCTATCCGCTGCGCTGGGTGCGTTTATCGCTGGCGTAGTATTAGCCGATTCCGATTACAGACACCAGCTTCAACGCGACATAGAACCGTTTAAGGCTTTATTGCTTGGCTTGTTTTTTATATCCGTTGGTATGTCGATCGATTTTGCTACCTTAGTTGAAAACCCACTTGGAATTGTGGGCTTACTAGCGGGGCTAGTAATGATTAAGTTTGTCGTACTTTTAGTAATCGCAAAGGTTTCCGGTATGGAAGCTATATCAGCTTCGTTATTTGCGATACTTTTATCACAAGGTGGCGAATTCGCATTTGTACTTTCGCAATTCGCGCTTTCCGCGCACGCAATGACTAGCGCTACGGCAACCACATTAAACGCTGTGGTCGCGCTTTCAATGGCGACAACACCCTTGTTGTTACTACTTTTCGACAAAATTGTGGCGCGCAAGATAAATACCGCTTCAGTTAAGACAGGACCCAGCCCCGTCGACGAAGGACATAGAGTGCTGGTTCTAGGCTATGGACGAGTTGGTCAGATGGCAGCCCGTCTGCTTGGCACTCAAAACATTAAGGCGACACTGATCGATTTCGATGCCGATCATATCGAATTGACCGCTAAATATGGATCTCGAGTATTTTATGGAGACGCTGGTGATATGGAGTTATTGCGCACCGCCGGCGCAGAGCACATGGACATTATTATTGTCGCTATCGACAATACTGAACGGATTACGCAGATCGTGCGAGAGATTAAGCAGCAATTCCCACAAGCAAAGGTTTTAGCCCGCGCGCGTAACCGTAACCATATGTTCGATTTGTTTGATGCCGAAGTCGATTATGCCGAGCGCATTACCATACGGGGCGGATTAGCTTTGGGCCGAAAAGCGCTCGAACTTCTTGATATGAATGAGGCTCACACTGAGAAATTAGCTCGAGAGTTTTTATCACACGATTATAAGATGATTCAGGAGTCAATCGATATGAGAGATGATCTGGATGCCCTAGTTGCCCATAACCATCGCTCATCAGCAATGATAAAAGAAGCGTTAAAATCTGACGAAGAACATTGGGGTAATAAATCCTGACCGTTTCATGTTTACGATAAATGCAGCAAAACTATAACGCCTTTCAACATCGAACCTAGCCAACGCACACCCATTCCGGCAGAATGGGTGCTATTAAATTTTTTGCGATTGTCTGACCATGCACAAATTTGTACCGTTATTCTTCAGCTTGGCACTCGTTTCTCTTTTGCCTGTGGCCAGCGCCCATCACGGGTTCGCGTCACATTACGACCCCAACACCGTAATCCGCATCGAGGGCACGGTTAAACAGTTCGACTTTATTAACCCGCATGGGTTTCTTTATATTGATTCGGTAGACGAGGCCGGTGAGGCGGTGGTTTTTAGATGTGACCTTATGGCAAAAACTCAGTTGATCC
>DNHK01000244.1:21939-22329 GCA_003485905.1 Gammaproteobacteria bacterium
GCTGATGAATCTTTGTTCCCAATCGGGGATTCCATCGTAGTGGAGGGCTTCCCGGCTCGTCGAGAACCCAACGTCTGTGAATTCGGAACAGGTTATTTTGCCGACGGCAGTAGTTTTACTATGCGTTCGCCAGAGAGCGCAAAGACCCAGTTTGCTGAAATAGAAACTCCGATAGTATCAGCGGACACCGACATTCCCATTCTAGGCACTTGGATTCGCGCCAGTTTGTACGACGGTAGTGGAACTCGCCCTACCGGAATGGATTCGATCACCGAAGCGGGTGAAGCTGCGGTTGCAGAGTTCGACCCGATAGCCGATGACCCAGTAGTGCATTGCAAGGGTGCCAGCCCGGTACGCAACTGGGGGGCACCTGGTCTTGCGACATCGATC
>DNHK01000327.1 GCA_003485905.1 Gammaproteobacteria bacterium
TGTCTCGACTACCAGTACTACGCGCGAGAAGTTAACTTCTATCAGCATTCTGCCAAAGCAGTGGCCTGTCGAACGGCCCATCCATACTACGTGGAGTTCAATCTCGAGCGCTCAGAAGTGCTGCTAGTGCTTGAATACATGGCCGACTGGCATACTCCAGACCAGATCGTTGGTGCTAGTCGCCATCAAATTGAAATGGCGATCGAGGCTTTAATCCCAATCAATACACAATATTGGAACAGAACGCAGGAGCTGTCGTGGCTCCCAGATTCCAAAGCGCCATTTATGCTCCAATTAGCTGATGATATGGTTGCGAACCATCAGGTTTTTCTAGAGCGGTTTGGGCACCTCTTAAGTGAATCGCAGCGACAGAAGCTTGCGCAAATTATCGCTTATTATCCCCGCTTCGCTGAGATTTTTACGCAAGGCACTCAAACGCTGACGCACTGGGATTTTCGTGTTGAGAATATTTTTTACTCGTCTGATGAGTCAGAGGTCGCTGTGATTGATTGGCAACTCTCGCTTGCTCACAAGCCCGGTTGGGATCTTGCCTATTTGCTAACGACAAATATTGATATCAAACTACGTCGAGAAATATTTGAGTCATCGGTGGCGCAATACCAGCGAGGGTTGTTAGCGGCGGGAATTGAATACAGCGAAGAGAAACTGATGAAAAATATGTGCCAATCGATGTGCGCGATAACTGCTTTTTCTGTGATTGGTGGCGGTAACTGCGACTGGGAAAATGAACGCAGCGTATTGTTGTTTAGGAAAATCACGGAGCGATTGTTTTCGGCAATTGATGATTACGATGCAATCAAAGCATTGGTCTAGCATGACTTAAAATAATTGCCTCGATCGTCTTCGACGTGACTTGAGCTAGGCCGGGATTATCTATGGTTTAAACGCCTTTTAATAAGCACAAAAGTTCGCTAACGAATATTGGCGCTATTTTCGTATTTAAGTGTAAGCGCGAGTCTCGCCGATCACGAGTATCGGTGCGAGCAACGTTTGAAGTAAAAGCTACACACATTAAAATTTTAGGAGCGTATTTTTATGCCGAATAATTCAGATGCAGTATCTGCTCACGAGCATGCTACTTGGCAGGGTGCCGCGGAGACTTACGCCGAGAATATGAGTCCGTTTACGGCATTTTCCGGCCAAATCCCACTGTTGATAGAAGTGGGTGACATCTCTGCGAAAGATACAGTTCTAGAGCTTGGTTGCGGTCCGGGTGATGTCTCAAAACAACTGGCCAAGTTTGCCGATCGAGAAGTGGGAATCGATTTTTCTAAAAAAATGATCAATATCGCAAAATCAAGATTTGCTGATATCGAGTTTCAAACGGCGGATGCAGAGCAACAACCTTTCTCTGATAATTCGTTCGACGTGGTTGTTAGTAATTATACAGCACATCATTTTGCGCGACCCCAACGAGTATTTGAGGAGGCAAGGCGTGTATTGAAACCTAATGGACGACTGGTTGTTGTAATGCCCATACAGCGAGAACAAGTGAGTTTCGCTAGCGTAATGTCAGCCATTTTCGAAGAAATCTCACCAGACGAGGCACCCGGAGGTCCGCTAATGGACGCAGAGAGCCCTGAGGTTCTTATCAATGTGCTTACGAATGCCGGTTTCAAAAATGTTTCCGGCAGAAAGCAGGAGAAGCCACTGACGTTACCGACGATTGATCCGGTGCTCGCAGTTGGCTGGGATTTTATGGCACTTCACGATAGGCCGCAGGATCTCCAAGACCGTATAAGAAAGCGCACAAGAGAGAATGCGCAAGTGTATCAACAGCCCGATGGTGGTTACCTTTTTCCGGATAAAGTGTTGGTTGGTGTAGGGACGGCCTAACTGATCAGCGGAAAGTCTGCTTGTTAGCAGCACAACAAGGCTTTGGCTCCATAAAGAGTAGACGCCTGTCGTCCGATACTGATGTTAAGGCGCCTCGTTGTCATTTTTGACGGAAATCGAATTATCATTTCCGCGCCGAGCTTAATTATCTCGTTAGTCTCACGATTTATACAGGAATACTGTCAGTTTACAGGATGAGAAGATTGATCGGTTTTGATCTTGAACAAAGTTTCCGTGATCATGCCGTAGCCTTCGGTGGATTTTGCCGAGGTCGACAGAGAAGGAATAGTGGATAACAAATGTTGCGCGATATTGTCCGCCTCAATGTTTTCGTATTTGGTCCAATATTTACCTTCGCCTATCCAGAAATATTGTTGTTCGCTATCAAAGCACCAGCAACACACAAAGTCATTATTGGCAGGATTGAATTCACAGTAAATTCCGTCTCTGAAAAAGAAGTCTGAGTATTCATCGGGGACCGGGCAGTTATTTATAATGCGGCTCGCCAAATCTTTTACTTCTGGATGGTAGGCGTAGTTTGACAATTGTTAAAGTCTCGATGAGTGAGAAAATTTTGTTCTTTTGCTTGTGCTATTCTTCTTCAGTTTCTTCATCTTCCAATCTTAGGAAAGAGAGAGGTACGATGGGGTTCTCGAGCGTCAATTTATCGCTAATTTCAGCGGCTGTTGAATCTGCTAAGCTAATAACGTCATTCTTAGCAAGGACCGCGGATTGATATTTTGAGCCGAGTTCAAAATAAAAGTTTGTGTACTTTTGCGGCAAGTAGACCGTTACTGTCCCGCCAATCGTCTTAACGTCTTTGTACGCGCTAGAAAACGTTGCAGGCGGGCGACCCTGACTGCCTTTTTCCTGCCATTCAGAAATACTCTCTGCCCCTTCGATAAATGTTTTATCGATGAAAGCGGTCAGTCGGGCGCCGAGGACTGCTTTGAGTTTCCTCAGTTCTCTTGGTTGAGTATTCATCTTAGGAACTTCGCTATAAAATTCCTTAGCTTTTTTTCTCTCTTTGGAGGCTTGTAGTCCTTTAAATAAACCCATGGTTGACTCCTCCGAGCCGATGTTCGTGTGCCAATTTATGCTTAGCAGTGAAAACTAGCGCTTTAATTTAAGGTTAATTTGGTTT
>DNHK01000365.1 GCA_003485905.1 Gammaproteobacteria bacterium
TAGAGAACGTTATTGAGTTCTTCGAATTGAGTCGCACGCAACACGGAGAGGTGTCTGAGCGGTTGAAAGAGCACGCCTGGAAAGCGTGTATACGTTAATAGCGTATCGAGGGTTCGAATCCCTCTCTCTCCGCCATTTATTCATATAAAACAACAATTTATATATTATTTTTTTAATGTGTACTATAATGTGTACACTTCCAGCTTGTCAGCTCTTGCTGAATGGCGTTGATCCGCACCCACTTGCCCTAAACCAGACCTCTGTCAACAAGTCGCTGGAGCCGCGATTATTGGTTAACCTCTGCTCCTGGATACTTTTTGTATGAGTTCTAATCTTGTTGTGTCGCTTATTGCAATATCATTTTTGACGGACCGTAACTCAGATAGATTTTAGTTTGGTTAACTATTTAAGGACCCGCTCAAAGCAATCAATGGTAATCTATCGGCTTTCACCGGAGAATAGTGTCTCATGCCGAAACGACTCTATTGGAGATGATTAGTTGCCCAGATTGCGGCAATTTGTCGCTTATTGTTAATATCTGGGGCTACCCTATTGAAAGCGAAATCAGTAGCCTCGAAGCTGAGGGCCACGTAGTAAACCTGCAAGGCTGTATTCCGCCCCTCAAAGATCAACTGGTCTTCAAGTATGAGTGCATCAATTGTGGCAACGGATTCGACCACTATGATGGAGATTAATTTTCTCCAAGGTGATGATGACCGTGTGAAGAAAAAACCCCACTCTATCAACATCTAAACCGACTGATTTACCCACTTTTGCGAGTTTCAGTAAAACGATATCTATAGCAACTAAATCGCCCTTAAACAAACTTGAGGCTCAAAGAAATGGGACAGACCACGCAACAATTTTCCAGCCTTAACCCGCCAATTCATCATCTGATCCAAGAAATCGATATGGGCGCATTAGGCTTACCCGACCTCCAACGCCCCTTCGTCTGGAAACGATCTCGAATCCGTGATTTGTTTGACTCACTCTACAAAGGGTTTCCTACTGGGTACTTCCTGTTCTGGAGTACTCCGCAGAAGGTCGACCGTCACTCTATTGGTAGCGACACAGAACAGTTACCTGATCAAAAAATGATTGTCGACGGACAGCAAAGACTGACTAGTCTCTACGCAGTTATGAAGGGCAAGGCAATCATTAACGAAGATAACGAGCAAAAATATATCAATATTGCCTTCAACCCAATGACTGAGGAATTTACGGTCGCAAATGCATCCTCTGACAACAATCCAGCATTCATTCCTAACATCTCTAAAATTTGGGTCACAAATTTAGGTACTTTCGACTTCATAAACAATTACATCGCGAAGCTCGAAGAAACTCGAGAGTTAAGTTCTGAAGATAGATCTCGCATTGCCTCGAACATACAACAACTAGAAAACATCAAAAACTACCAATTCTCCGTTCTAGTTTTATCTGCTGATCTAGATGTGGACACAGTGGCAGAAGTGTTTCAGCGCATAAATGCAGGAGGCATTCCGCTAAATTCAGCGGACTTTATCCTAACCCTTATGTCTGTGTATTGGGTAGAGGGAAGGCACGAGTTAGAAAATTTCGCAAGAGCAGCTAAGACCCCATCCAACACTTCTCATTCCTCACCTTACAACGTGTTTCACGCGCCTTCTCCAGATCAACTTCTACGCGTTGCAATTGGGCTAGGTTTGAAACGAGGTGTTCTACAAAACGCTTATCAAATTCTTCGAGGTCGTGACCCAATCGAAAAAAATGTGTCGGAAGAACTACGCGCGGCAAGGTTCGCCGATCTTAAAGAAGCACAAGCTAAGGTTCTGAATCTGAACGACTGGCATGAGTACATCACTTGCATCAAAAGCGCAGGGTTTCGCTCAAAATCTATGCTGACATCAGCTAATAATTTTTTGTACGGCTACCTTATCTACCTAATTGGTAAACATGAGTTCAATGTGGCGTGGAAAGATTTGCGTAGCATCATGAGTCGATGGTTTTTCATGTCCGCCCTAACAGGACGCTATACTGGTAGTCCCGAGACTATCCTTGAATCAGACCTTAGGCGTTTTGAACAAACTGACAAGTCGCCTACTAAATTCATAGAGCTTCTCAATGTCTTAATTGCTAATCAGTTAACGGACGATTTTTGGAAAGTAACACTTCCAGAGCAGCTAGATAGCTCCGGTGGATATAGCCCATATCTTTTCGCTTATCATGCGTCGCTAAATTTACTAAACGCAACCGCTTTATTTTCGAGAGTGCCAATAAGCAATCTGTTGGACCCTGCAGTATCGTCTACGCGCGCACCAATAGAGCGCCACCATCTTTTCCCTAAGGCTTACCTTCAATCAATTGGTGTTCAGGGAATTTATAGACTTAATCAGATTGCAAACTACGCATTTGTCGAATGGGCTGACAATCTAGATATTTCTGATCGGGCCCCCGCCGATTATTTCCCTGCCCTCTTCAACGGCATGAGTGACCAAGAAAAGCAGAATGCAACCTATTGGCACGCTCTCCCAGATGACTGGTTCAACTTGGACTATTGGGAATTTGTTACAGCCAGAAGAAAATTAATTGCAAATGTTATACGCGACGGATTTGGCGTCCTTACAGGCGAAAGTCAGCCCTTTACAAGCAAAATTATACAACCGTCTGTTTCCGAGCTGTTGCATCATATGGAAACTGTGAGAATAGAATTTAAAGCAAGTGCTAGAGCGCCATTAAATCCGGACATCCCAGAGAAAGTAATTAATGAAGGTATAACTAAGACCGTAGCAGCTTTTATGAATACACAAGGTGGCACGTTGGGAATCGGTATATCAGATGACGGAGACATTCTTGGTATCGAACCTGACCTAGATTACAAAAAACAAGATCTCGATAGTTATCAGAACTGGCTCACAACACTTCTCATCAATACGATTGGTTCGGCGTCAACGTCCAGAAACGTTAATGTCCGCTTCGAAACGATAGAGGGTAAGGTCGTATGCCTCCTCGATGTTACCCGAGCTTCATCGGCAGTTTATGCAGAGACAACCAAAGGCAAAGAGGTTTTCTACATCCGCACGGGCAATACAACACGCATTCTCACAGGATCAGAAATGGTT
>DNHK01000269.1:0-2357 GCA_003485905.1 Gammaproteobacteria bacterium
ACTGCTTGCATGAGCAACATGATGTTCAATAGGGTCAAACTCAACCTGATGCCAATCAACGTTGATTGCCTCGAGTAATTCCCGAACTCGGCGAATGTATCTGCGGTATCGGCGATTACCATTAAGCAACACATCGACAACTCGGTCGGGTGCATACCAATATCTTTTTGCGTAATGCCAACGTGCCGGCGAAAGCAAACTGATTTCAGCGTAGGGCAAAGCAACAATATCGATGTCAGAGGGCTTTATACCGGCGTATTCCAGACAAAATCTGGCGGCTTCGACCGGCATCTGGTGAGTGGCATGTTTTTTTCGTATTAACCTTTCTTCCTCAACCGCTGCGACGAGTTTTCCATCGATATAAAGTGCAGCGGAAGGATCATGGCTTAACGCGCCGGACAACCCCAGAATAATTAAGGACACTACAGATATCCGTAAAGAGACAAACGGGAGTTATGTTAACTTATTGACGCTTGCGCGTCTGCACTATTCAGCCGAAGCAGCGACGTTAACCTCGCTCAACAGACCTCTAAACTGACTCGCAACTTCAGGTTGATCTTTCCAATTTTGCATAAACCTGTCGAGATCCTTGCTAAATGCACGATGGAAACTGGCTTGAGTTTTATGCTCTCGCATGGCATCCAGGTCGATGATAACAGGGCCCCCTTCTGCCATCAGGAAGTTGGTCGCTTTCAGATCACCATGGGAGATCTTACTCTCGGAAAGTTCGTGCAAAATACCGGCAAGCGCTTCGAGCTCACCGTTTGGCTTTTTGGTGTTTCTTAAACATTCGAGCGCGTCAACACCCTCGATATACTCGGTAATCAGATACGCCGTGCCCCGAATAGCACCGGCTCGGTTCTCTATCATTGCGATAGGTCTAAGCGAGCGAATACCCAAAAACTCCATTCGATAAGCGTTCGACCAGGCTGTCCAAGCTCTGCTCTTACGAAAGGCTCGACGTATAGCGTGCCCTGGCCCTTTGAGATTATATCTCTTGATCACCAACGATCGGTTATCGGTTTTAACCAAGGCGACTGTTGCGGAATTTCCGTCCTTGAGCAATTCCCCTTGTGCCATGTGATAATCCGGATCGCCAAGAATTGGCAACAAATCTTCATCAAGCGCGCTTCTTTCACACACTTGATAGCGATTGAAACGCTTTTCACAAGCAAATCGAGTACAGTCTCTAAACACCTTGTCCAAATAGTCTTTCTTGCGGCTTTCCCTGTTCCTCACCACTTCGCGTTGCAGCATCTTGACCCTTCTCTCATCTGCATCCCAGCTTCTCACAGCTTCATACGCCGGTAATACAATACTCACGAAGTCGTCAAACCTTGGATAAAATTGCGCAAAAAACCAACCCAGGTTGTGCAGACTGAAGCCGACCGGCAATGCCCCTTTGGTTATTCGGCTGACACCTCCGCCGTCGATAGTAAACAGGCGCCCTTTTGACAACAGGAAGTTCGCAAGATGAATATCTTCCTGAACGATGCCTTTTTGATGTAAGCGCGCAATAGCAATCATTGCCCGTGTGAGAATATCGACCCGCTCATCATCGCCAGTCGCCTCGCGCCAGCGATCAAACAGACCAATCGCGTCCGGCAGGTATTCAAAGGCAAGAATGTCACTACGACCACACTCACTTTTCCCTTGCCAAAGCAGTGTCGGTGTTCTGACATCGGCGTCTGCAATAAGACGAACCCCAGCAAGTTCCCGGTCCTTATTTCTCGTCGCCATTCGGCCCAGAAAGATTTTGACGAGCACGTCTTTTCCTTCGAATTCTGCGAGTGCAACAATCCTTTTACCCGGCAGTAATCTGAATATTTGCTTACATATCAGAGGTGCGACTTTTCCCGACTTGGCAACTTCCATGCGAAACGGGGCTTTTACAGCCCTGCCCAGCTTCACTAGTCTTTTCGGATCAACAGTTTCCATACTGGTTAATTCACGTCCTTCGTTTGTTCCATTTGCCATTCTTTGAATGGTCGCAGCTTCCGTCTGCGCAGCTTTACCGATTACCCTGTAGGGCTCAGCCCTGCTTGCGAGGAGGAGTGCCTACTATAGCAAGGATAAACGCTACATGAGTGGCATACAATTTTAGTTCGACTTCGGTCAACCGTCAAAACGTCGATGATAAAGCGAAGCATTCTACGATCAGAGAATATCACTGGGATTTTCAGTCTGTTGGTTAATTTTTCGCCATTAAAGCCAGCATTTCAGCTTCTACCTTCGAAAAATGTGAGCACACGCTTGATCATGCGCTTATCGTCTGTACTGAGCTTATCTACTCTTTTGTAGTTTTTGTAAAACTTTAACCTCTGTGTTCTGGAAAGAAACTCTTTCGCTGTCCGATC
>DNHK01000269.1:2513-4686 GCA_003485905.1 Gammaproteobacteria bacterium
ATTTCGCAATTTAAGGTCGCCGTGGACAAACCCTTTATCGTGTAACATCGCAGTATATTTTGCGATTTTTTGCGTCACGCGTCCAAGCCATGCCTTGTTCTGCTGCATGTGGCACCCAGTCTTCAGAACGTTAGCCATATCTTGCACATTTTCCAGCTCTTCTATTACCAATGCACCAATTCGGTCACCAAACGGTTTTCTGCGCTCGCCAAAGGCAACCAATCGGGCCGTGGGAACACCTATTTGCCTAAAATAATGACTATTTTCCCACTCTGCCCGGACCCTCGATCGACCAAGTCGGCGTCGAAAGTGTCTGCCTCCCCGATGATATTTCTTAATATAATATTTTGATTCGCCCAATTTAACTCGAATAAGCGTGCTCATATCAGAGGTATTTATTTGTTCACCCTCAGCGCCCAGCACATGTTCCAGATTTTCAAACTGCTCAGCTTCTAACTCTGAGGGGTCGGAAAGTTGCCAAATATCCGTCATGATTTTCCTGTCTGAACTACTTAAGCAAAGAAGATAGTTGTGAGTGATTCTTCAAGTACAACTTCTGCGCCCGGACCAGCACTTTGCTCCAAAACACATGGTCTTCCGATAAAGTTTGTCGCAGTGGCTTGTTCGAGTATGCTCGCATGAACCTGAACAAATCAGAAACCTTCAAAGCGTTCTCTTCAGCGGCAGAGAACAACAAACTTCCCACATCTTTGACCCGCCAACGCGTCGGTGTGCGCTTCCTGATCTGGGCTCTATGCAGGTCGATAACGTATAGCGTCGGTGCTTTCTGGTCTTTCTCCTCGAGCTGGAGATGAAAATGACAGATATAACAATCTCTATGATTTACACCAGCTTCGTGCATACGGCGCGTAAGTTGGGCAACCTCGGGTATTAAATTGTACTTCCTCGGAACATTAACCAGCTTTTGCCGACAGCAATCCTCGAGGCTCAAGGTATTTAGTAGGGATTTAGTGACAATGCTTGATTGTCTGGTCGCCGGGTTGGATCCACTGCTTGAGAAGCCCACAACAGTTGGGACAGGGACGCCGCGCTGTTCAAGCAGCTGGAGAGCATCACGTTCGTTCCTTGCTCCGGTAACGGGCAGCTTAAACTGGATAAGGTTTTTCAGTATTTCCATCCACCCGACCCCGTAATGCAATTTGGCGAAATATCGTTGATCGGACAACTCAAAACGAAAAGTTCTTCTGGTTTTAACTCTCCGATACTCCTCACCCTCAAGCGCATCAAGTGCCGGAAACAGGTCATCAGGCCCTTCAGCAAGCATTTTCAGTTCCGCCGCGACAAACGCAGCGCCATTTTCGGACCCTTGTCTCTCTTCTGCATCTCGAAGATTCACACGGCTCATTTGACAATTTTCTCTGCTTTAATCAACGCCTGTAAACTTTCAAACACCCGCTGCGGCGTGCTACCAGAAAAACAAGGTGGATGACGTTCATTAAGTTTACCAGGCTGATACTGACATTCACGTCGAAGACAGGGTACGCAATCCAAACTACTACTCGCAATGACCTTCTGATTCGTGCCGCAGGGTCCAGTCAACTCAGGACTAGTCGCACTATACAAAGCGATCAATGGTTTATCCAAAGCGTTCGCTAGATGACCAAGTCCAGTATCAACCGACACAACCCCGCTACTTTCAGCAATCACCTCAGTGATGCCGGACAAATCCATTGGAGGAAGCACCCGGGCTCGCGCTGAAGCTTCTGCAATTTCTGTCGCCCGATCACGTTCAACTTGGTTGCCATACGTCATGACGACTTCGTACCCATTCTTCTCGGCCAAGTTAACGAGTTGCTTCCAGTATTCTACCGGCCATAGCTTCGACTCCCAAGTGGTGCCATGAAGGAAAAACAATTGTTTTTTCTGGGGCCGGTCGCATAACAACCCAAACACGGGTAATGATTCGTTTAATTCGTAACCCAGCGAATAGGCAAACAACGTCCTCAACCTTTCTACCGCATGCATGGTTGGCGTAATGTTTAGTCGGTCCAAATAAAACCGACTAACCACACTTTCTTTAGCGCTTTTTTCATCAAACCCGGCAACGGGTCCCTTTGCTAACCATGCGATAATGGCGCTCTTAACCAGCCCCTGGCCATCGACAATAAGATCGTATCGCTGCTTTCTCAGATCGACAACAAAAGCGGCCAAC
>DNHK01000208.1 GCA_003485905.1 Gammaproteobacteria bacterium
CCAAATAATCCGTCAGTTAGAACTTTATGAAACATCTCTGGTTCAACACCTAGCTTACGAACTAAAGACATTGCTTCGCCCATGACTTCAATTGCGCAGCCCAATACGAAGTTATTAGCGATCTTTACCGCTGATGCTGATTGTGGATCGGTACCTGCGACAAATGTTTGCTTGCCTAGAACGTCAAAAATTGGCTGCATTTTGCTGACTGAATCACTGGGGCCTGCGGGCACAATTGTTAGTTGCCCGGTCGCTGCAAGATCAGGCCGTCCCAGCACATGTGCAGCAATAAATACTTGATTCTCGTCAGCGTGTAATGAGGTTAATTTGCGAATGACTTGTATTCCATGAGTCCCCATGACCATATGAATCATGTCTTTTTGCATTGACTCAAGCAGCCCATTTGGTGAAGTGACTAAGCCATTAAGTGCCCCGTCGCTAGGAAGCATGGTGATGACGACGTCTCGGTCAATCACAGCATCAGCAACGGATGCTGATAACGATGCGCCGGCTTCAACCAAAGATTTGGCTTGTTCTGGGTATAAATCGAATACATTAAGGTCGTGGCCGGCCTTAATTAGTAAATGCGCCATGCCTTGACCCATGCGTCCAAGACCGAGAAATGCAATTTTCATATGATATTTAAGCCTATGTTGTAGTTTTAGTTTATGTCGTTGGAGATTAGGTTTGGCTGAGACTGCCGCTAGAGATAACAATTTCTGCTGTAATTTTGTAATGTGAGGTTAACAAATCGACGGCAATGTCAGCTTTTCTTTCGAGTACTGCATCGCGAATTGCTCGATGCTCGTCGCCTTCATGCCCTTCGCGATACTGCACGACGGCAGCAAGGTTCCTGTAGCGGAGCGTTTGCTCGTGCAATTGTTCACAATACTTCAGCAAGATTTTGGAGTTACAGGCAGATATTAAAGATTGATGGAACTCTCGATGTTTGTTCTCTTGTTCAGGGGAAGAATAGGATGAACCGTTGCTTAGCGCGAGTTTTGATACCCGATGATAAGCCAAAACAATACGCTCATCGTATTGATCGTTAGCATTTCGAATCGATTCTCGAAGGGCTATTTCTTCAAGCCAGCAGCGTGTCCGAATTAATTCTTGCAGTTCTGAGATGCTGGCTGGCGAAACACGGAACCCCTTATTCTCTTCCCTGACTACCATTCCGTTGGCAGACAATCGGTTTAGAGCTTCTCTTAGTGGGCTGTTGCCTACATTGTAGTCGTTCTTTAACGCCTGCAATCGCAATTTATGCCCGGGTATAAGCTTTCCTGCAAGAATGTCATCCAGCAAAGCCTGATAAACGGATGAGGCAAGAGTTTCGTTTTGAGTAGAACTGTCGACGGGGTTATTTTCTGCAAGTTTGTCGGCCATGCCATTCCCTTAATTTATGCAATATTCATTAATCAACTCTGCATTATTGCAATTAAATCGATTATTTCACCCGAGAGGTGATTTTGATTAGGCAAATGGTGAAAGCACCACTTTGCCTGAGTACTTAGTGAGAATAGAAAAACTTGTTGTGATTGTCCACAAAATATCGCCAAATTATATATATAATAAAGAATATCGAAAAAATTCTAAAAGGTATCCGAACTTTGAAAAGACGTCCCAAAGAACTTGTGGGTATTAGCCTGCTAAGTTTGAGCTTGTGTATGTTCGCTCCGGTTACGATTGCAGCGGAATCAATTCGCTTGATCGCCGTGGATGCTTCTTCGACCTCTGCATTGTGGGTTAAGGTGTTTGTAGAATATTTTATTCCTGAGGTAGATCGTCGCCTTGCAGAAACTGATAATTACGATATAGATTGGAATCCTGCGTTTGGCGGTACGATTGCTAAAACCAAAGGGGTGCTTGATTCACTGCAGCACGACCTTGCTGATATCGGCATAATTACCACGCCATATCACGCAGATAAGGTCCCATTTTATAATCTTCCATACGCTACTCCGTTTGTAAGTAACGATGTTGGCTTGATAGCGAGAACCATGAGTGGGCTCGCTGATAAGTATTCTGTGATTAAAGAAGCTTGGGAAGACTACGGTATTCACTATCTGACAACAGCGGGGTCGATAGACACATACAATTTAATAGTGACAGACCCAATAGAGGCCTTTGATGATTTGCGCGGCAGAAAAATTGGAGGCGTTGGGTCCAACATGTTGTTCCTTAAGGGCTCTGGCTCTACCGGTGTAACCAGCGATTTAATTGATTGGTATAACAATATGTCCACCGGCTTGTTGGACGGGATTATCGGATGGTCTGAAGCAGTTGTTGCTTATAAATTGTACGAAGTGGCACCTTACATTTTAGATATTCAGTTTGGAGGGGCCACCTCAAAAGCTATCGTTGTGAATCAGCGGACCTGGGATCGATTACCTGCAGAGGTGCAGCAGGTATTACATTCCACAGCGGAAGATTATCGCGATGAACTTGCGCGTGAAACTGACCGTATTTCGGCCCGTTCTAGAGAAGAGTTTGTTAACCAGGGAGGGACGATTATTGGCGTAACCGCTGAGCAACGCTTGGAATGGGCATCCAAGCTACCAGACCTTACCGAAGCGTGGGTCACGGCAATGGAAAAGAAGGGGCTTCCAGGGCAGGCAATACTGAACGATTATATGCAAGTGATGCGTGATAATCACCAGCCGATTGTCCGTCAATGGGGTGAGCAATGACTTCGGGATCGAACAAGGGGGTTTTGACCCAAGGTTTTGCTGCGTGGGTCAGCGGTCTTAACGGCGTAGGTACGTTATGGATATTTTTGATCATGTTGTTGATGAACGTAGATATCTTGATGCGGTTTTTATTTAGCGCGCCAATTGATGGCGTTACTGAAATTGTTGAACTCTCGATTGCCGGGATAGTATTTTTGCAATTAGGTGATGCTGTTCGCGCAGGCCGCCTAACTCGTTCTGACGGGCTGTATAACAAAATCGTG
>DNHK01000219.1 GCA_003485905.1 Gammaproteobacteria bacterium
ATCGGGAAACCTTTTGGGTGGTTAGGTCTACATGAACGCGAACTTCCCTCCCAATAGTTGCGCGCATTTTTCCTACCACTTCGCCATTTTGCATTTGTGGAAGAAATAATGGTCTAAACAATACAATCGCTTCATTACCCTGTTTGCTGAAACCGATCCGATAGTGCATCAGTTGCTTTTGTTGATCATTAAGATTCTCGTCAGCCATAAAGTGGGCATACGCCGCTGGCCAAACTTGCACCAGCGATCCAGGCAAGGTGCCGCTATCATCGGTTGCATGCGCATAGACACGAGAACTTTCGCCCGGTTTTGGTCCTTCGGCTTGGCAAATATACCCGTCGAGATAGACACAGTCTCTAGGTAAATTTTCTACGTATTGTGTAGCTTCCCTTACCATTTCATCAACATCGGCCATACTTGCTCCGCTAAATAATCCAACCTGAAAAACCATAAGGGCACCGCATAGAAGTCTTGAAAGCATTAGTTATTTACTGTTCCTAATCTGCTTACTTGTCCGGATGACACTTCGTGGTACAAAAATGCACCCATAGGAGTTGCAAGATAACCATCAATGTTATCTGTGCGGTCGCCTTCAAGGTCTGTGTCAGAAAACTCCTCACTGGCAAAATCGGGGTCAAATGCAGCGTGCGTATGGTATGAAGCACGAGCGGTAGTACCATTTGGAACCGCAAAACGTGGGTCCGGTAACTCTACCGATGTTGCGTCACCGGCGATTGGGTTCGTGGTGGCAAAACTGCCATCAGCCGCTTGATATACGTATCCACCGTACTCTCTATTTTCTGCCACAGATGTGGGGTTGATACTGTTCAAGCGAGACCGCGCAGAATCGTGTTGTGGGTTGCCTACCGTGGCGACATTGGGCTGGACCGGTTCTATTGATTGAGAGTTGTCGGCCTGAGGTGTTGGTTCAGTTATTGTCTGTGGATTCGATTGTGCTGTTGATGGAGCAACACGTTCAGCGCTGTCTTGTCCGCCACTACCTGAACTTAGCACCACGGCTCCAGCAGCAACTGCTCCACCGATTAATACTCCGCGGCCTATTCCACCACGTGGCTGGGACTTATCTGCTTCCTCATCGGTGGCGTGGCTAGCGATACTATTTGCGCCGAGGGGGTGCTGCCAACTAATCATTATGCTGGAGTTCGAATATGCTTCCAGAGCAGCATTACGATGGGCTGATAAATCTAGCCAGAATGAATTCAGATGATTTTGTTTCCAGTTAAATCGAATTCTGCGTGTGGATACGTCATAGTTGTTTGTTAATTCTTGATACGCCAGATTGACACGGCCAATTTTAATACCGGCGTCGAGCCCATAACCGACGTGGTCATTGCCACGCTCTACATATGTATACCTAGCAAACATCTTATCGGTTGAAAAATCGATAAAACTTGAACGTCGGTCTTCTAGGCGATCAGCTGTTACCGTCGTTTGCCCAGCTTGTATTTGTGAATACTCACCAATAGCAAAGCCCATTGATGCGCCAGTATATTGGTAGTCAACTATATTTCCACCATGGTACGCAAAGGGGTCAATACCCGAATAATGAGTACTGTTATGCGAGTACGATTCACCGCTTCCTGAATTGACATAAACACTCAACGATCCAACGCGTACTCCAACTGCGGCACTACTCTCTTCTTCCGAGTAGCTGGAGGCAAATGCCAATGTGTTGAAGCCGTTGCTAGTTGATACGAAAGTTGAGACGACGCTATCTCGATGGAGCAATTGGGCGGATCGATCGGCTAGTTTATTTACCCAACTTGATTGAACCTTGAATGATCCGGATTGGCCGGTGTCGCTGGCAGTTATCGCAGCAGGAGAGACCCAAAAGTTATCAAAATCTTCGATCGCTTGTAGAGGTAGGCTGCCAACAAGTAGCATGATTATTAATATGGAGGCAGCTTTTAACGAACCGCAAGTAAAATTCATACAAGCCTCCTAGTTTTTTATACAGGCTAATACCATGTGTTCGACGTTAGCAAATACATCCTATACACGCAATGCAGTAGGCTTGGCGTGCCTTGGCGTTGCAAGTAATTGTAGTGCAACTTTAAGCAGTATGTGGATTGCTACTTCGAGAAGCTTACCTTTAAGTTTGGGCCTGTTATTTCAAGCTAGGTGGTCAATTTTTGGCGGTATTCACATAAGTCGTTAATAATACAATCGGGACATTTGGGTTTGCGCGCGATACACGTGTAGCGGCCATGCAAAATAATCCAGTGATGAGCATCTGTCATAAATTCTTCCGGCACCACTCGCATTAACCTTTTTTCTACTTCAACGACGTCTTTGCCGGGAGCAATTTTTGTACGGTTCGATACGCGGAAAATATGTGTGTCTACCGCAATGGTAGGATGACCGAAGGCCGTATTTAAAACCACGTTGGCGGTTTTTCTACCAACCCCTGGAAGAGCTTCGAGTGCTTCGCGGTCATCAGGCACTTCACTGTTGTGTAAGTCGACCAGCATTTGACAGGTTTTAATAACGTTTTTTGCTTTGCTGTTAAATAACCCAATCGTTTTTATGTATTCGCTGAGTCCGGCGACGCCTAGCGCCGCGATACGCTCAGGTGTGTTTGCAACCGGGTAAAGTTTTTGGGTAGCTTTGTTTACGCCAATGTCGGTAGCTTGTGCAGATAGGATGACTGCAATCAGCAATTCAAAGGGCGAGTTATAATTGAGCTCCGTGGTAGGTTTAGGGTTTTCGGTTCTCCATCGCGAAAATATCTCCGTTCTGATTTGCTTATTCATTTGAAGGGCTTTGTTTCGCTTTTACTCTTGCGACGGCAGCGGCAATTTCATTCTTTAGTTGGCCTGGTTTTGCATTTTTGCGAATTTCTTTAAGCCGTTTGGCCGCAGATTTTTCTTTAGTGAGCAAAAGCAGTCGATCTTGTCGAGCATAAGTTCGCTCGCGGGCACGTTGTACTTGTTCTGAGGTGTAGTCTAGCCAGCGAACGTCGGAGCCAAATGCGGGTGCTGCTTGAGCTGACTCTGCGGGTTTTAAACTAATACAGTCAACAGGGCACGGTGGAATACACAATTCGCAACCTGTGCATTCATCACTAATGACAGTGTGGATGTGCTTTGCTGCACCACTAATGGCATCGACCGGACAGGCTTTAATGCACATCACACAGCCGATACAGATATCTTCGTCAATCTGAACGACTTGCTTGCCAGCATAATCGGCCAAATCCTTAGCGAGTGGTTTACCTATTTTCCCCAGCAAGCTAGCCAAACCACGAATCGTAACGTCACCACCCGGTGGACAGCGATTAATATCGGCAGCCCCACAAGCGACGGCTTGAGCGTATTCTTTGCAGCTTGGGTAACCACATCGAGTGCACTGGGTTTGCGGCAGCCACTCATCAATTTCTTGCCAATTGTGCATCAATCTAAAGCACCCTTCTGCCTGATGTGAGATGGAGCTTTATTTAACTCGCATCCCCGGTTGTGCGCCATCATCAGGTGATAGAACATATATATCTGAACCCCCGGGGCCGGCGGCAAGCACCATGCCTTCAGATATTCCGAAACGCATTTTACGCGGTGCTAAATTTGCAACCATAACGGTTAGATTACCTTCTAATTCAGCGGGATCGTAAGCAGACTTGATTCCGGCAAACACATTGCGGGTTTCTCCGCCGATATCTAAAGTAAGTTGCAGTAGTTTGTCAGCGCCATCTACATGCTCGGCTTTAATAATCTTGGCGATTCGCAAGTCAATTTTTGCGAAATCGTCATAGTTGATTTCGTCGTTTATCGGATCGTCTGCCAAGGGGCCGGTTAGCTCAGGGGTGATTTCGGCTGCGACATCAAGTTTGGTTTCTTCAGTCATTTTCTCAATGCTCTCCGGTTCAATACGGGTCATTAATGGCTTAAATTTATTAATCTTGTGGTTTAAAAGCGCTTTAGTATTAGAGTCTGGAAATAAACTTAAATCAGCATTCAGGAATGCGCCACTATCTGCCGCTAATTGTGGCAATACGGGCTGTAGCCAAGAGATTAGTATCCGATATAAATTGAGGCCCTGAGTGCAAACGGCCTGCACTTCATCTAATTTATCCGTTTCCTTTATTAATACCCAAGGCTTATGTTCATCGACGAACTGGTTGGCTTTGTCTGCAAACGTCATGATTTGTCGGATTGCTGCGCTATATTCGCGAGCCTCGAAACGATCGGCAATGTCTTCGCTGGCATTAGTGAATTGCGAGAATAGCTCTGGATCGTAAAGTGTATCTGCCAGTTGATTGTCAAATCGTTTGTTGATGAACCCAGAGCAACGGGAGGCAATATTTACCAACTTGCCGACCAGGTCAGAATTGACTCGTTGGAGAAAGTCTTCCAAGTTGAGATCTATATCATCAATTCCGCTACCGAGCTTAGCGGCATAATAATATCTTAGGTACTCAGGAGATAAGTGGTTTAAGTATGTGCGAGCCTTGATAAAAGTTCCGCGTGACTTGGACATTTTCGTCCCGTCTACAGTAAGAAAACCGTGAGCATAAACGCCGTTTGGCAACCGCTTACCAGCACCAGCGAGCATAGCGGGCCAAAATAATGTGTGGAAGTACGCAATATCCTTACCGATGAAGTGATACAGCTCTGTTTCGCTATTCTTGCCCCAGAACGCCTCGTAGTCCTCACCAACCCGTTCGCAATAGTTCTTGTGGCTGGCCATATAGCCTATAGGTGCATCTAACCACACGTAAAAGTATTTTCCGGGAGCATCCGGTATTTCAAAACCAAAGTAGGGCGCGTCACGGCTAATATCCCAATCTTGTAATCCAGCCTCAAACCACTCACTTATTTTGTTTGCTATACCATCTTGTAAAGTACCTGAACGAACCCACTCTTCGAGCATGGCCTGATGATTCTTAAGTTTAAAAAAGAAATGTTCAGTTTCTTTTGAGGTGGGCTTTTCACCGGATAGAGCTGATACCGGATTGATAATTTCGTCTGTGCTGTAGGTTGCACCACAGGCTTCGCAATTATCACCATATTGGTCATCGGTTTTGCAATTAGGGCAAGTCCCTTTAATAAAACGGTCGGGCAAGAACATACCTGCACTTTCGTCATAGGCTTGCTCGATGGTTTTAGTGTTAATATCGCCAGCAGCCTTAAGTGCCAGATATATTTCAGAGCTTATGGTCTCGTTTTCGGGTGAATGGGTTGTGTAGAAATTATCGTATTCGACAAAAAAATCTTTAAAATCGGCATTGTGCTCTCGCCACATGCGATCGATTAGCTCGGTTGCCTCAATGCCCTCTTTGCGTGCCCGTAGCATTATCGGTGTGCCATGGGCATCATCAGCACAAATTCCTCTGATGTCGTGGCCGCGAGCTTTTTGAAAGCGTCGCCAAATGTCTGTTTGTATGTGCTCCACCATATGACCGAGATGGATCGGGCCATTGGCGTACGGGAGTGCGGAGGTTACGAGTATTTTTCGCATCTGGTATGACGTCAGGTGACTAGTTTTCGGGCAAATGAAACCCTGAATATCGGTGCGTAAGGTAGCAGTTTTCGATATTTCTAGCCACAGTTATGACAACGAATACTGCTGGATTGCGCAAATGCACCTAGGATCGATAAAGATACTTTTAATAGATAAAACTAATTAATTATATAAATTTAAACGATTATTTAAATAAATATACAGCCTGCATAATGCATACACCCTATGAATAATTTGTTATTAATTGAGAAAATTGATGTTGAAGAGTAAAGAAAATCAAAAAGTCCCCTCGGTGACTTTCCGTACGCGTAACGGTGATGCATGGGAAGACGTAAGTTCTGATGATGTTTTTAAAGGCAAGAACGTAATAGTATTTTCACTTCCTGGCGCGTTTACCCCTACCTGCTCGTCTACGCACTTGCCGCGCTACAATGAACTGGCTCCTGTATTTTTTAATGAAGGCATTGATGAAATCGTGTGCGTAAGTGTGAACGACACATTTGTGATGAATGCCTGGAAAGCAGATCAAGAGGCCCAGAATATTACTGTGCTACCTGATGGTAACGGTGAATTTACTGATGGTATGGGCATGCTGGTGTCGAAAGATGATTTAGGTTTTGGTAAACGCTCGTGGCGTTATTCTATGGTGGTGCGAGATGGTGTAGTTGAAAAAATGTTTATCGAGCCAGACAAACCGGGAGACCCTTTTGAGGTATCAGACGCTGATACTATGCTTGATTATCTAAATCCTAACGCTACGGTGCCGGCTTCAGTCGCAATATTAACCAAGCCTGGGTGTGGGTTCTGCGCAAAAGCAAAACAATTGCTTGATCAGGCCGAAATTAGTTATGAAGAAATTGTTTTGGGAACTGATGCTACCTCAGTATCGCTTAAGGCGATTAGTGGTCAAGCAACCGTACCCCAGGTGTTTGTGGATGGTGAGCATATCGGTGATTCTGAGGCCTTAATAGAATGGCTAAATGCCTCCCAGACAAAAGCAGCATAAAAGAAGTTATTAACCAATAAAGCAAGCGTTATGCTCCGTGGCTGGTATTCCTCCTCCTCTACTGCCAGACACGGCGCACTAATGCTTTTCATGCGGAGATAAAGTGAATTTAAGAGATCTAGAATATTTGCTCGCAGTACACGAATTGCAACATTTCACCAAAGCCGCTGAAAAGTGCTTTGTTAGTCAGCCGACCCTAAGCGGTCAAATTCGTAAGATGGAGGATGAACTTGGAATAGAGATGATTGAGCGTTCGACGCGTAATGTTATTTTTACTACTCAAGGTGAGCAAATTGTTGAGCAGGCGCTAAAAGTTTTACAGGAAGTTAAAACGCTTAAAGCGATAGCTAAAGAGGCTACAGATGCTTTTAGCGGCGAATTCCATGTTGGTTTAATCCCGACTGTCGGTCCATATCTGCTGCCTCATATTGTTCCGGCAATTGGAAGCGAATTCCCTAACTTGGAACTATTTTTATATGAATTAAAAACCCAGGATCTTTTGCTTAAACTAGACAATGGAAAACTCGATTGCGGAATACTCGCGAGATTAGATGGGATGCAACAGTATGACTCAATTCATTTATATGACGAACCGATGTTGCTTGCTGCACCCCTGGGCCATGTATTGGCTGTATCAGACCCGGCAGCCCAATCGTGTTTGGAAGGACAAACAGTACTAATGTTAGAAGATGGTCATTGTTTAAGAGATCAGGCTTTGGGTTACTGTTTTGCAGCGGGTGCGAACGAAGATCAACACTTTCGTGCGACCAGCTTGAACACCTTAGAACATATGGTGGCGCAAGGGTCTGGTATTACAGTTTTACCAAAACTTGCCAAATCGGCGTCCGGGAATGCATTAATTGTCTATCGGCCATTTGAAGACCCAGAGCCAACTAGAGAAATAGTTTTACTTAGGCGATCATCAAGTACTCGTGAAAAGCTTACAGATGCCGTTGCGGATTTAGTTGCCAAGACTACAGTACCCCTGCTTTAATTCGTTTGATCTTATTAGTTCGGAAATACCGTTATGGGCCGTTGGCGTCCGCCTGCAGAAAAGTCTTCTCCTTATATCACTCCTGAAGGTTATCGTGCTTTGGAGAAGGAGCTGGCCGCGCTATGGGTAAAGCGTAAGGGAGTTAATGAGGCGCTATCAGCGGCTGCAGCGGAAGGCGATCGTTCTGAAAATGCAGAGTATATATATCGTAAAAAGCAGCAAGCGGAAATCGATCGACGTATTCGATACTTACAAAAACGGACACCGGACCTAAAACTAGTGGATCAAGTAGGCAGCACAGAAAAAGTGTTCTTTGGTGCCTGGGTTGAGCTTGAAGTTGACGATCTGGAACTGGAATACCGAATTGTGGGTTCGGATGAAACAGATGCTGTACGTAATTTCATTAGTGTTGATTCACCGCTAGCAAAAGGTTTGCTTGGGAAACCGCTGGATGCAGAGGTGAAAGTTAATATCGGTGGGACAGACAAGTTCTATACTATTTTGGGAATAAGATATAAGTAGAAGCGAACTTCGACTATTTAACTTGTTAGCTAGTCAGATCGACCACCCTTTAAGATTCTCGACTGGTCACGTTTCCAATCACGTTCTTTTATGCTTGCTCGTTTGTCATGTAGTTTTTTGCCCTTTGCCAGCGCAATTTTCAATTTAGCACGCCCTCGTGACCAATAAAGACTAACCGGCACGATGGTATATCCTTTGCGCTCGGTTGCACCGATTAAACGGTTGATCTGAAATTGATGTAAAAGTAGTTTTCGGCTACGAGTAGGTACTGGGTCCACATGGGTTGATGCGCTTAGTAGCGGTGTAAAATGCGCGCCATATAAAAAGACTTCACCTTTTTTTAAGCCGACATAGCTTTCGGTGATCTGCGCGCGGCCGTCACGAAGTGCTTTAACTTCCCAACCTTCTAGTGCTAGACCAGCTTCGAAATCTTCTTCAAGATGGTATTCAAACCGCGCCCGTTTATTAGTGGCGATCGTGTTTGAGTTTGCAGTTTTTTTGGCTTTAGACATAATAGGCCCCGCAGGGGGGTGCGATTCAAACACAAATCTCCAATTTTGCCTACCAACAAACTCTGTTGAATGCGCTGTCGACAGAAAACAAACGCCGTAACATGATCGAGGCTTGAATGTCAGATACTAATAGTGAAACTAAAATAACCCAACACGGCCAATGGTCGTCTCGATGGATGTTTGTTATGGCTGCTACCGGCTCCGCTGTCGGGCTGGGTAATATATGGAAATTCCCGTATATGACCGGAAAAAGTGGTGGTGGCGCGTTTGTTATTGTTTATTTGGTTTGTATTGCTTTAATCGGGCTGCCGGTACTGATGGCAGAAATATCACTTGGTCGCCGTGGCAGGCAAAGTCCAGTGAATGCGATGAAAAATTTAATCGCTGAGGCTAAAGCTAGCAAATATTGGGTGGCGATTGGTTGGTCAGGGATGCTGGCTGGTTTTCTGATTCTGTCCTATTACAGCGTTATTGCTGGCTGGACTTTGGTGTATATATTTAAAACAGCATTAGGCGATTTTGTTGGGTTGCCCAGTGATCAGATTCAGGGGCAATTTGGTGTATTGGTAGCCGATCCACTACAGCTTATTATTTGGCATAGTGTATTTATGCTAATGGTCATGATTGTGTTGGTTCGTGGAGTTGAGCGAGGCTTGGAAGTAGCGGTTAGGTTTCTAATGCCAGCACTTTTGGCATTGCTGGGATTGCTTTTGTATTACGCGATTACCGCCGCTGATTTTCAAGCCGGTGTAGATTTCATGTTCAAGGCAGATTTTTCTAAATTGACCTTTGGCGTATTTATTTCTGCAATGGGGCATGCATTTTTTACTTTAAGCTTAGCAATGGGTGCGATTATGGTTTACGGCGCCTATTTACCCAAAAATATCAGTATCGCGACAGCTGCTGTACCGATAGTGATCGCAGATACTGCAGTGGCTATATTGGCGGGGCTTATTATATTTCCGATCGTTTTTGCCAATGGTTTGGAACCCGCTGCTGGGCCATCGCTTATTTTTGAGACCCTGCCGGTCGCTTTTGGGCAAATGCCAGGCGGAACTTTCTGGGGCACGATATTTTTTGTATTGCTTGCTTTTGCAGCCTGGACCTCGGCTATTTCTCTGATTGAACCGGCGGTTGCCTGGGTGGTTGAAAAAGGTGTATCACGAGTATCATCTGTGTTCTTGGTTGGCGGACTTACCTGGCTGGTTGGGCTATTGACAGTGTTTTCATTTAACGAATTAGCCTTTGAGTTTGAGTTTGCTGGGCTGCCAAAATCAGCTGGCTTTTTTGATGCTATCGATATTTTAACGTCGATAATTATGTTACCTATCGGCGGTATATTGATTGCAATATTTTGTGGTTGGATAATGCCCAGAGCAGCCATTAAGGAAGAGTTGGAGCTGAGCGGTTTGATAGACAGGTGGTGGATTGCTTCGGTTTGTTATGTGGCTCCGGTTGGTGTGTCAATCGTAATGATATATCTGATATTTGGTAACTGATGCCAACAGTTGCGCGCTCGGCTTTGGTCAATTTTTCAGTCGATCAAATGTACGCATTGGTGGCGGATATCCCACAATACCCGGTGTTTTTGGAGTGGTGTGACCACGCAGCCATTGATTCTAAAAATGGCGATACAGTACTGGCGACCGTAGGTATTGCCTATAAAGGAGTTAACAAGAGGTTTACTACTCGCAATGTTAATGTCAATAAAGTTAGCACCGAAGCAGGTAGTAGATCGAAGTCGATTGATATGCAACTTGTCGATGGACCATTTAGTAAACTTATAGGTCGATGGGGTTTTTCCGAATTAAGTCCAGAGGCAAGTAAGGTCGAACTTAATATAGAATTCGAGATTTCTAATATGTTATTGCGTCCGGTATTGGGTCCCGTATTTGGAGAGATAATTGACCGGCAAGTTTCCGCGTTCATTAGTAGAGCAGAGTCTGTTTATGGAACGAGTGCTAGCTCAGATTTAGTGTAAGCAAATAGGAAATGACCAGTATTTCAAATATCGATGTGGAAGTGGTGTTCGCAACGAAAGAACACCAGTGGCT
This sequence comes from Gammaproteobacteria bacterium, assembly GCA_003485905.1. Classification (GTDB taxonomy): domain Bacteria; phylum Pseudomonadota; class Gammaproteobacteria; order Arenicellales; family Arenicellaceae; genus UBA10349. Next base: position 10,567 of record DNHK01000219.1, read on the forward strand.
TAAACAAGTATCAGTAGCAAAGGGCAGCTCAGCTATTGATGCGGTACGTGCTAGCGGTCTTGATATTCATTATGCTGCAGAGGTTGGTGAAGAGGCTGCTTGGAGTCTGGGGATTTTTGGTCAGTCAGTGTCGCTTGACTATTTATTGCGGAAAGGAGATCGAGTTGAGTTGTATCGACCATTGAAAGCGGACTTCAAGGACGTTCGACGAGAGCTCGTCAAACAAGGGAAAGTGATGGGACAATCTACTAGCAAAAAATAACTAGCTCGCATAAGTTAAGCTATTCTTCGTCGCTTCGAAAAGCTTCCGCGGCACGTTCGAATAAACCGTATTTTCTTTGCGTGGGTCTTGTTACAACGGTGCCACCAACGTGCAAATCTTCTTCGCTTGGCTCTAGGTTTTCCAAGTCATCAAGTGAAACGTAACCCCGTAATTCGCTAAGTTCGCCTAAATTAAAAATGACGCTTAATTGTCGGACTTCGGTTTCACGAGTTTTTTGATTTTTATACGAATAAAAATAATCCCAGCGGTCTTTATGAAAGGGATCAGCAACCATTGGTGTACCTAATAGAAACTCAACTTCTCGCTGGCTCATTCCCAATTTTATTCGTGACAGGTCGTCATTGGTAATCAAGTTACCTTGTTGTATATCTTGTTGGTAGGGACGAATACAAGCACCAAGACTAAGGGTCAAGGCAATGAAGGCCGATAGCACTATTCTATTTGTCATGTCATTTGGACTCGTTTTGACGCAATTAGAGACGTTCCAGTTTTAGTGGGGTACGCTGCATCTATTTCAAAGTTTGTGGCTGTAAGTATACGATAGACTAACGGCTATGGGCCTAAAATCCAGGATTCCTAAAGTTCCAGTAATACAGCGATTTCATCGCAATTGTGGAACTTATAACAGTTTATACAAATTCCCCAGACTTTCTCAGGAAAGATAGACTTATCGACCGTGCGAAAATCGTGTTTGTGAAAGAGTTCCGGGACATAGGTTAAAGCCATGACCCGTTTTACGTCCATGTCCCGAGCGCGCGTAATGAGTGTGATGATTAAATTAGAGGCGATACCTAACCGTTGGTGTTCGGCATCTACCATTAAACTGCGAATTTCCCCTAAATTGCGGGTAAACAATTCAAGTGAAGCGCAGCCGACGATATCACTGTCTATTTCAGCGACGATGAAGTGTTCAAGATTTTCCGCAATTTGATTTGTTGATCGAGGCAATAGGTTGCCTAAATCAGCATAAAAATTAACTAGAACTGAGATCGCTTCTAGGTCATCTGGTTCTGCAGGCCGGACCAGGGCATTTGCTAGAGCGGGCACTAGTCAAATAGCCTTGCTGAGTAATTCTTGAGCATGTGCCATCGTCGTATTCGTGATATCTCGGCCACCCAGCATACGGGCGATTTCTGCTCTACGTTGCTCGTCATTCAGGTGCTGCACATTGGTATGCACGGTGTTTGCTTCCAGATCTGTTATCTTTTTAACACGAAAATGATTGTGGCCTTGTGCTGCAACTTGCGGTAAATGGGTTACAGAAATCACCTGCGCATTGTTGCCAATACTACGTAACCGGTCCCCGACAATCTCTGCGATTTCGCCTCCAACACCGGCATCGACTTCGTCAAACATCATTGTAGGTTTTAAACTGGCACCTTCAGCGGCGACTTCTATAGCCAGGCTAATACGAGATAGCTCTCCCCCAGACGCTGTTTTTCGCAATGATCCGGCTGGCATACCAGGGTTAGTGGTTACCATAAACTCTAGATGCTCTATACCATTCTCGCTATAACGACCTTCGGGTAGCTCGTATATTTCTACTTCAAGCCGCCCGCCGGTCATCCCCAGTAACTGCATTTGTTCAGACACTGCCTCACAGAGCGATTGCGAAGCCTCGATGCGGTTATGCATTACTTGTTTAGCAAGCTCAATATAGTTTTGCTCAAGCTCGCTAAGCCTTAGTTGTAGACTTTCGGGAGCAGTGTGGGCTTGCTGTAAGCTATCTAGCTCTTCAGCAAGTTTTTGATGTAGATCAGGTAGATCAGCTTCTTTGATTCGATGCTTTCTGGATAAATCAATCCATCGGTTTAAGCGTGATTCGATTTTAGCGAAAGACTCTGGGTCGGCAGAGGAAGACTCTGAATGTCGACGCATTTCGTTAGCGATTTCGTGCAACAAATCACTACTGTTCTGTAGCTGAACAGTATGTGGTCGAAGCTGGTCATCGTAACGTTGAATTCGGTTCAATATACCAATTGCCGATGTGATCGCGTGGTTGCACGAGTTGTCAGAGTCACCCGCTAATAGATCCGCAACTTGCTGCATACCTTCACCAAGTTCGGCTGCATTAGCGAGCCGTTTATGGTCTTGTTCCAGCTCGTTAAATTGTTGTTCGAGCGGCGCAAATTCATCGAGCTCACCTACCTGGAACAATAGTAATTCAATTCTATCTGCTACCGCTTGTTGGCTGCTAGCCATCTGTTGCAAGCTCTGTCGCACGGTGGCTAGTTCGTGAAACGTTTCTCGCATCTTGATCAATATAGGTTCATGCCCTGCGCGTCGGTCGATTGCTGTCCGTTGCGCCGGAAGTTTTAGTAAGGCTTGATGATCTTGCTGGCCATGTATGTCGATCAAGTGTTGGCCCAAGTCTCCTAGTGATGCGACCGTTACAGGCTGATCGTTTATGAAGCATTTCCCGCTACGCTCTCGATGAAGTACTCGTCGAACTATACAAGTTCCATCATTATATATTCCTTGTGCGGTTAGCCACTTCGATGCCGGGCTATCCTGATGGGTGGTAAAAACAGCAGAGATGTTGCAGCTTTCTTTTCCGTGGCGAATTAAGCGAGTTTCCGAGCGTGCGCCCATAAGTAAGGTCAAAGCATCTAGCATGATAGATTTGCCAGCACCGGTTTCACCAGTTATCACGCTAAAACCTTGATCAAACTCTAAATCTAGAGTTTCAATAGTTGCAAAATTTGAGATAGTTAACTGCTGCAGCATGTCGATTACTTAGCCCCAGCCAAGCTTTTCACGAAGGGTTCCATAGTGATCACTTTCCGTCATTTTAATTAGCTTGAGCGAATGTGGCGAGCGCGATACGCGGATAATCTCATTGCCGCGGAGATCACAAATTCGCTGTCCATCAGCCGATACATGGGCGTCAGCTTGTTCGGTGTCAGTGACACTGAATTCGATCACGCTATTTGCTCGTAACGCAATCGGCCGATTAGACAATGTGTGTGGGCAAATAGGAACCAAAGCTACCGCATCCAATTCGGGATCCAGGATTGGGCCACCGGCAGACAATGCGTAGGCGGTTGATCCGGTCGGCGTGGAGACAATGACTCCATCAGATCGCGCTGAG
>DNHK01000238.1 GCA_003485905.1 Gammaproteobacteria bacterium
CCCGGAGATGATCCAAAGCAACGCCGACCAGATATTAGTATTGCAAAGCACAATATCGGATGGGAACCAAAGGTTGAATTACGTGAGGGCCTCGAAAAAACAATCGCATATTTTGATGCGCGCCTCGCAAAGTAATGAAAGCCTGAGTAATCATGCAGAACTCAAACGTATTGGTAACCGGTGGAGCGGGATATATCGGTAGCCATACATGCAAACAATTAGCTGCGCAGGGATATACACCGATTGTCTATGACAATTTGGTGCATGGAAATAAGGAAGCAGTGAAGTGGGGGCCATTAATTATTGGAGAACTGGCGGATCAAGACCGCATTGCCAAAGTTATCCGCGAGCACAAAATAGCTAGTGTTTTACATTTTGCTGCGTTCGCCTATGTAGGTGAATCGGTAGCATTTCCAGAAAAATATTATAGAAATAATGTAGCAGGAACGCTTTCTTTATTGTCGACGATGCGCGCGACAGCAGTGAAGAAGATTATTTTCTCCAGTACTTGTGCTACCTATGGTGTACCTAAAATAGTCCCGATTTCGGTAGATCATCCACAACACCCAATTAATCCGTATGGTCGAAGTAAATTGGTGGTAGAGCAAATTTTAAAAGACTATGCAGAAGCATATGGCTTGCAAGCTTGTGTACTTAGATACTTTAATGCTGCGGGTGCTGATCCGGAGTTAGAAATCGGAGAAACGCATGAGCCAGAAACACATTTAATTCCCAATGTGATTCGCGCTATGCGAGGTGAACTGTCCCATTTGGATGTGTTCGGTAGCGATTATGATACTCGAGATGGAAGCTGCATTCGTGATTATGTTCATGTGGCTGACTTGGCTAGTGCGCATGTCTTAGCGCTTGAGAGTCTCGCGAACTCGTCCAATTTTACAGTCTACAACCTAGGGAATGGAGAAGGCCATTCGGTGCTCGAAATTATTGAGATGGTTGAGCAATTATCGGGGAAAAAAGTTCCATACAAACTTGCGCCGCGGCGTGCTGGTGACCCTTCGATGTTGGTCGCGGATGCGCAGGATGCTTGCGATAAATTGGCCTGGAAACCTAAATACCACCGGCTTGAAGATATAGTCGGTACGGCACTAGCTTGGGCGGCGAAAGCTGATCATTCAAGCTAGGCCGATAGAGAGAATTTAGTTATGTGCGGGATTTCCGCAATTTATAACTATACTGAAGGTGCCAAACCTATAGATCAGGTACTCCTCGATAGGCTCGATAAACTGCAGACGTTTAGAGGGCCGGATGGAAATGGAAGATTTATAAACAGTAGTCGATCGCTAGGGTTAGCTCATCGTCGGCTATCAATTATTGATATAACTGAGACTGGCGCCCAGCCAATGAGCAGTCCAAATGGCCGCTATACCATAACGTTTAATGGGGAGATTTATAATTTCAAGGAGTTAGCGGAAGAGCTTGTACGTGCCGGGTTAGACCGGCCCTATACATCTGATACATCCGTTATCCTTGGCATGTATGAGCATCTGGGCGCAAAAATGTTAAGCAGGCTAGTGGGGATGTATGCCTTAGTAATATGGGATGAGGTTGAAAAATGTCTGTTTGCAGCGCGTGATAGCTACGGTATTAAACCCCTCTTTTATTTTAATGATGGTAATCGAATTTTGTTCGCCTCACGATTTAAGGCTTTGGCACAAGTGCTTGGAATGGAGGCTGACTGGCCCCTAGAAGGGGAAGACGCGTTTTTAATGCTAGGCAGTGTTTATGAGCCATCGACAGTAGTGTCTGGAATTAATATGTTGGGTGCAGGGCATTGGATGATGGCAGATAGCAAGGAAATACGTATAGAAAAGTATTTTTCATTAAGTAATCAATTTGAAATACTAACAAATATCAAGACAGACAATTTGTCTGTCATAGTTGCCGCTGCGATTGCAGAGAGCGTAAAACGACATTTGGTATCTGACGTGCCAGTGGGTTTGCTGCTTTCTTCAGGAATAGATTCCGCCGCGATAGCTACGGTCATGCGGGAGCAAACAAGTACGGACGTTACGGCGATCACCATTGTTTATGATGACGTATCTGCTGGCAGGCAAGACGAATCGATTTTAGCTAAAAAACTGTCAAACCAATTAGGTTTTCGACATGTGGTCCGAACCGTAACTAAGGAAGAGTTTTTAACTGATTTACCTGCAATTATAAGAATGATGGACCAACCAAGCATTGATGGCCTAAATATTTGGTTTGCTGCGAAAGCGGTGAAAGAGCAGGGATTGAAAGTTGTGATTAGTGGCGTTGGTGGGGATGAGTTATTTGGGGGTTATCCATCGTTTAGTAATATTAAACGGTTCTCAATTCTTTCAAGACTTTTTAGATGTTTCCCATTCTTGCCTGAATTTATACTGATTGTAGCGCGAATATTAAAATTGAGAATATCTCCCAAACTTAGACTTATCGGTCGGTATGCAACAAGTACCGTCGGTGCTTGGTTAGTGCAGCGTGGGCTTTGGTCACCTTCACTGTCAAAGCAAA
>DNHK01000048.1 GCA_003485905.1 Gammaproteobacteria bacterium
ATTGCGAAAATAAACATTGCGATCCCCGCCGACGGCTGTGTTCCCCGACCATTCATATCCAGGGAAGACTACGAAGCGATGATCTTCATTATACTCAGCTGTTAACTCGTTCAAGTAGGCCCAAAAGGCATTATTAACCTGAAAATCATTTGCCTGATGGCTGGTCACGTCCAAGAAGGAGCAATTGCGAGCAAACTCGAAATATTCCCGAGACGTGGAGACCCCAATGGACTCGCCGCTTTGCCCATGCAAATCACCCCAATAACCGCCATAAACTCCTTTACGTATAACCAATGGATGCGATTCAGCCACAACCTCACCGGCCTCATCTTTGACCGTGATTCTCAGCGTGCCTTCCTCGTCGATACTCAGATCATCAAAAGTTACCGAACGCTCACCCTGGAGATAATCAAACTTCGCCGGCAAGCCGTTCACTTGAATGGTTGTCTCAAAAGTAAATCGCCCTTCTGCTAGATGAGAAGGATTTCCCCATGCATCCTCAGCTTTGATGCCAAAATGAAAACGTTCTCCGGGGCGGCGCAACGAAGGAAGCGCGGCTTTCCATTTTACGGGCTCCCCGGGCACGACTGAAATGTAGGGTGTGTTTGGAATCGGCACAAAATGACCAACGGAGCAGACATCGGCGATAACCTTGAACTCGAAAGCCTGTTCAACGAAAGTCTGCATTTTCATACCAGGCGAACCCTCGGAGGTATCTCCAAACACAATAGTGATGATATCGCCTTCGCGTAGATATCCACCAGATACTCGGACAGTCAGGCTTTTCCAACGTGGACGTGGTGTTATTCCGTAAGGGGCATAGTCAACAAGTAACGGTACGCCAGTATTGGTGGTGGCGGTAACGTAATTGGCGATTGTAGAGTCGACTGTCTGCAACCCTCCCCAATCACCAAGAGCACGAAACACAACCCTGATTGCGCCCGTATCGTCTAGACCGAAGCGACCGACCGTATAGGTCAAGCGAAAAGTTTGATAACTACGCACCGGAAATTCGCCCTTTGGCTCAAAGTCTACATGACCATAAAGCACGGGATCTTCTCCGGGTTGGGCAGAGGGCCAAACCTCGCTTACTAGTTTGGAGTCAGTTAAATTTTTGGTGTCGGAAGATTTTTTTTCAGTCATTATATGCTTGCCGTTTTAATTTATGATATGATGGAGTTAACACTGTAGTATAGTTAATAATTTTTACTTATTTCACAATATTTTTTATATATCATTATTTTATTGTATTTTTACAATGGTTTATAAATAAACAATTAGGTCTATTGACGTAAAAAATTACTGTATAGTATATTTTTGTGATATTCATGCCGAAGCGTTACTGTGCATCGGGATTTTTAGAAACAATTCACCGGAGATAACAATGCTCACTCACCAGATTAAATTACGAATCCACAAGCTTAGCATAGCCGCAATAGTCGCCACAGCGGCGATAATCGCGAGCGGCAGCCAAATGGTATTAGCAGCCAGCTTCCCATCTAAGCCGGTAACGTTGATCGTACCGTTCAAGGCCGGCGGCAGCACTGAGACCATGGCTCAGGTGCTATCAAAAGCGTTGGCCAAACAGTTAGGAACTAAGGTTATAGTAAAAACCCGGCCCGGCGGCGGTGGTGCAGTCGGATCAACTTTCGTCTCACAGCAAAAACCTGATGGCTATACTGTAATTTTCACAACACTGGTCAGCGTCACCGCTGAGCCTATGTTAAAGCCGCAATTGACCTACACCCACGACAGCTTCACTTTTTTGGCTGGTGTTACCGAGTATCAGATGGCGTTCATCACGACACCGGACAAACCTTACAAGACATTTGCCGAAATGGTCGCGTATTCAAAGAAGGGCAACGCACTAAACGTCGCTGATCAAAGCGGTTTGTCACGGGTTGTTATCAACTATATGGCTAAGCAGGAAGGTGTTTCTTGGACCGCGATCCCGACACGTGGCGGTGGTGAAATGGTGCCATTCATATTAGGCAATAAGGTTGATTTTGCTTGGAGTGGTGGTATTCATCAAAAGTACGGCGATAAGATGTTGGTTCTAGCTTCGGCTCTGCCGCATCGACTTGCAGCAGCGCCAGATGCGCCTAGCTTAAAGGAAATCTACGGTATCTCCATGCCGGGGAATGCGATTATTGCAGGTCCTAAGGGTATGCCAGCAGATGTTATCGCAAAATGGGAAGCTGCCATTAAGGGTGCTATCGACGATCCTGACTTCACCAAAATATTAGGCAAACTCAAGTTCCCTAAAGCATTTGTCTCGAGCCAAGACATGAAAGGTGTTGTGGCTGATACTATCAAAGTCCTGAAAGACACCGTAGCAGCAGCTAATTGACAAAGAATGAAAAGGCGGCGGCATGAGAATAACTGATCTTATTGCTGCCGCTATACTCATAACGCTTTCTCTGGTGTGCCTGGTTTGGCTGATCCCTAGCTTTACCGCGCCACCAGAGAGCGCTCTTGATTTGCGACCATCTTTTATGCCGAACTTAGCTATGGGGAGTATATTTCTCCTCGCCGGGCTGATGTTTTATCTAAGTCTTAAAAAACAGGAAATTGGCGAACAACCTTTAGATGACGAAGAGTTCGGCGGCGAGGCATCCGGATTTGGTGTCACAGAACTGGTCTATCTCGCGACTTGGGTATTTGCTTCAATGGTCATTATGGTCTCGATGAAGTTTTTTGGTTACCAAATTATCGCCAGCCTTTTTCTAATAAGTATGATGTTTTATTGCGGCCAGCGCCGTCTGCTAATCCTTGCACTGGTGGGCGTCGGTATGCCCGTCTTGATCTGGCAAATCACCTGGCATGCATTTTCTATCCAGTTGCCGATGATAAAACTGTATTGAGGGG
>DNHK01000018.1 GCA_003485905.1 Gammaproteobacteria bacterium
TGCCCTTCAAGCCCATGACATATAGTGCTTTGAAGCCCCAGCAAGTAATCTCGAACTGCCGATATATCAGGTGTGTTCTCTATTCCTTTTTTCATAAGCTACCTTCTACTCGCCAATTATTTGGCCACCCCACGAAGTATCTCACCGCTAGACCCATCCCGTATTTCCGTAGCAGTTCGCAAGTTACCGACTTTCCCGTGAACCAAGCTTTGCAATCGACCTCCAAAACATTTACTAACTTGCTGCGCTGATTTTAGCGCAGGTCGTCCCTGAATATTCGCACTTGTTGAGACTATCGGCCCACCAAACAGCGCACATAAACGCGCCGCGTCCGGGTGTGCGGTAACTCGGACAGCAATACTTGAATACCCCCCAACTAACCACCGATTTAAAGGTCCGATAGCCGGAATAACCCAAGTATACGGACCGGGCCAACTAGAAATAATATTCTCATATTGCCGGCTAGCCCGAATATCAACCCAGGGCTTGAGCTGCGCAACGCTTGACGCGATTAGAATTAGGCCCTTATCCCTTTTTCTATTCTTCAGACGCAGTAATCTTTGAATCGCATTACTATTCGAGGGATCGCAACCCAAACCAAAACAGGACTCGGTAGGGTACGCAACCACGCCGCCGTCCTGCATCGCAAGGGCTGCGTCACAAAGGCTAGCATGGCTAACCATCCAGAATGCTATTTGTTCTGCGTAGACTGTAGCTGACGATCTTTCTCGAGCACGGCTTCTGCTGCTTCAGCTCGCTCACTGACGACACGTTGCGCTAAATCAACATCTGAAATAGCCAATATCTGAGCGGCCAAATAACCGGCATTTTTTGCTCCGGCTTTACCTATAGCAACTGATGCAACGGGAACACCTCCGGGCATTTGTACTGTTGAAAGTAGAGCGTCCTGACCATTCAACGGTCCACCATCCATTGGTACTCCGATAACAGGCTTCAGAGTTAAACCAGCAACTGTTCCAGCCAAGTGTGCGGCCAATCCAGCTGCAGCGATAAACACACAACACCCGCGTGACTCCGCTTCTTTAACATATGCATGCGTTGCAGCAGGGGTCCTATGAGCTGAGGTTATTTTAACTTCACGCGGCACCATTAATTTATCTAATATATCCAAGGTGTTTTGCATAACTGGCAAATCCGAATCAGATCCCATTAACACCGCTACAAAAGGTTTTGTCATTGTCATTTTCCGTAAAAATTGAAATTATAATAGTCTTGCAGGCAGACGCATACCTACGTTAAACATTTTAAACTATCTCTACGTTCGAATATAACTAACGTACGCAAAAGACGGCGAAGTATCCAGATGATCCTCTCTAGATTTCTCTACAAACCCGTACTCTTTGTAATCTGGAAACCATACATCAACCTGCGTAGGTGCATCATCAACCTCGGTCAGCTCCAATCGATCCGCAAGTTCAATATATAGGTCGTATACTTCACTTCCCCCAATAACAAAAATCTTTTCCGCTTCTGCAGCCAAAGCTAATGCCTGATTTGATGAATACGCACTATCCACACCAATGTGTGACCAGCCCTTATTTCGGGTAATAACTATATTCTGTCGACCAGGAAGTGGGTGTCCGATTGAATCAAAGGTTTTTCTACCCATGATGATCGGTGATCCCATGGTTATCTGTTTAAATCGAGGTAAGTCACCCGGTATCTGCCAAATTAACTTATTCTGATAACCTAATTCCCGATTCTTTCCAATTGCGGCAATCAAAACAATTTCAGCTGAATTAACCACAATGCCCCTCTTTAAACAGCAACAGGCGCTTTAATCGCAGGACAAGGGTTATAGTCAACTAACTCAAAATCTTCAATTTTGAAATCAAAAAGTTGCTTAACGTTAGAATCGATCTTTAATCTTGGCAAACTCGTTGGTGTCCTACTCAACTGCTCGGAGACTTGGTCTGCGTGATTATTGTAGATGTGCACATCACCAAAAGTATGCACGAAATCACCCGGCTGCAACCCCGAAACATGCGCAACCATCATAGTAAGTAAGGCATAGCTAGCGATATTAAATGGTACGCCCAGAAACACATCTGCCGAGCGTTGATAAAGCTGACAACTAAGCCGGCCATCGGTAGACACATGAAATTGAAATAATGTGTGACATGGCGGTAAGCCGGCCTTGCTCATTTCCTCTACTTCGGGCGGATTCCAGGCCGACACAATCAGGCGTCTGGAACTTGGATTTGTACGGATTTCATTCAACACCCAGGTCAATTGATCAAACCCATTAAAGTCGCGCCATTGCTTTCCATATACTGGACCAAGCTCACCCCATTTATCCGCAAACACTTTGTCCTCGCGGACCCTCTCTACATACTTATCTAACTCCGCTCGCCATTCATTTGAATGCATTTTGAATCGACTATCCAAGCCTTTCTGCCGAAGATAACTTTGAAATGGCCACTCGTTCCAAATGCCAACGTTATTATCGACCAGGTATTTGATGTTGGTTTCACCGCGCACAAACCATAATAATTCGTGGATAATGCCGCGTAAAAAAACCTTTTTGGTGGTAAGTAGTGGAAACCCTTCCGCCAAGTCCATCCGAATCTGACGACCAAAAAGACTCCGGGTTCCGGTACCCGTGCGATCATCACGGCCAGCACCATGATCAAGAATATCCTGCAACAAATCCAAATAAACTTTCACGTGCTTACCTTCATTTAGTCGCTGACATCTCTCGAGCAATCGCTCGGTGTCCAATGTCGGTTCGCACATAGGCGCCGTTCCAACTAATTTTATCGACCGACTCGTAAGCTAATCGCTGCGCTTCCCTGACACTATTTCCGAGCGCAGTAACACACAGAACACGGCCACCATTTGTAACCACCGCACTTCCATCCATGCTAGTACCAGCATGGAACACCTTTACAGAATTTGTATCTGCCTCAGCCAGCCCAGATATTTCATCTCCTTTCGAATAAGATTCGGGATACCCACCGGCGGCCATTACTACTCCTAAGGCTACTCGGCTATCCCATTCAACGCTCGCATGATCCAATCCACCATCTACAGCGGCTCCACATAACTCTGCCAAATCTGACTTTAGACGCATCATTATCGGCTGTGTTTCCGGGTCCCCAAATCGACAATTGTATTCTATGACTCGCGCGATACCATCATGCCCAATCATCAACCCAGCATAAAGAAATCCAGTATAAGGCAAGCCATCAGCTGCCATTCCCGCAACCGTTGGCTCAATTATGTCGCTCATAACCTGATCAAATATTTCAGGGGTCACCACCGGTGCAGGCGAATAAGCACCCATACCTCCTGTATTTTTACCCTTATCACCCTCGGATAC
>DNHK01000165.1 GCA_003485905.1 Gammaproteobacteria bacterium
TAAGCCGTGCGGAGCAGCTGAACCAAGCGTGAGTGCTCCAACAAGCATTCCAACCACAATACCTCGACGCTTCACCGTCCATCCAACGGCGATTTTCATGCCCACGGGATATACTCCGGCAAGGCAGAAGCCTGTTATACCCCTGAGTAATATTTGAACTGAGCTTCCGGGTATTGTGAGGACTAATAGCAAGTTGCTCAGGGCAGCAATGATTGAACCAACAGCAAAAACTTTTCTAGGATCATAGCGGTCTGCGGTGCCATGATACGCTAACATCACCGCCCCAATCACGAAACCAACCTGAACCGCGGTTGAGAGCAATCCCTCAGTCCAAGCGCTAATTTCAGCCTCTATCGCCAATTCAGGCAAAATCGCATTGGATACGAACCACAAAGACATTGCGCCAACTTCGGCTAATAACAAAAGCCCAATACTTCGCTCAATGCCATGATATAAGCAGCGTTTACTCATTAAGCGCTTCGGCCAATAATGCTATGGCGTAGCGCCGTCCTATCTGCTTTTCCAGTTGGCCCAAGCGGCAGTTCCTCCCCATAATGCACAACATCCGGCAACTTAAACTGTTCAGTTCGATCTTTAGCCCAATCAATTAGGGCTTGTTTGGTCAGAGCCTCCGCGTTTCTAGGTACTACTAACATATGAATGGACTCACCGAACTTTGGGTCAGGAACGCCTGTTACTAAAACAGCTTTGATATCAGGGTGATCTGCAAAAACAGCCTCAACTTCAATCGGCGCAACCTTATTGCCGCCTCTGTTTATTAGGTCCTTTATTCGGCCACGAAGATTCACACCACCATCTTCGTTGATTTCTGCAATATCGCCAGTTCTGATCCAATCGCCGCAAATTGTTTCGTCGGTTAACTCTGGCATATCTAGGTAGCCAAGCATTGCAAAAGGGGTGTTGATAAGTAGTTCGGAGGTTACAGGGTCTGTCTTAACTTGAATATGTCTTGCAGGATAACCAAGGCTGTCATTAGACGGAAGGTCTATTTTATCACAACGAAAAAGGTCACAGGTTCCAGTTTCGGTTAAGCCGTATATTCCATGTATGGAGGCATTTGGCCAACGTTTAAAAAGAGCACTGCTTAATTTAGAGTTCACTGCCTCACCCCCGGTTAATATGTGCATGTGTCTTTCAACGCGCTCACCTTCCAACATTAAACGCAGCATCGTCGGGACAGCTGCAAAGTGTGTTACTGGCTTGTCACGAATGATTTGGTTTGCCCAGTTAGCCGAGAACTGCTCTGTGATGTGAACTACCCCCTCTCTCATTAATGGCAAAAAGGTAGCCCACTGGCCAAAGCTGAACTGGAGCTGCAAAGGCACCACAAAAAAGGGTTCCGTTTCCATATCGATAGACTCACGGATTGTTTGAAGCTTGGCTGAAATCCTGTCTCTAGACAGAACAGCTCCCTTGGGCTTTCCGGTGGAACCCGACGTATATGTGATCATAGCAGCACCATCCAGTAACGGACGCTGTGGTGGCATGACCTCTGAAATCTTTTTTAGTTCAGGAGGGCTGCGTTTTTTAAGGTTGGGCGTCGACAAAACGAATCTTGCGCGCGTTGAGTTTTCAAGATAAGCGCGTGTATTGTGATGGGATTTGCGGTGAAACGGAACAGCAACCCCTCCTGCTCCAATAACTGCCAAGATCTTAGCAATGTCTTCGGCGCGGCCTCCAATTGAGATAAGCACAGGTTCGCTGGGGAATAATCCAGATTGCTGAAGAACCTTATGCAAATCGCTGGCCATCTGCTGAATATCGGCCATGCTCAGCCAGCCTAGGTCATCCCAAACACCACCAGCAGTCGCTGCCATCAGCGCTGACTGAAAATCTGTTGCTTTCGAAAGATCTTCGCTCAAACTCTAAACCTATTGTCGCGCCACGTTAATGCTCCACGCAGCCCCCCCTTGCGCAGCTCATCAAGAAAAACTTGTTTGTCAACACTGCCTTCCCCTTCCAACTCCAAGTCAATTTCTAATGCATGTTTTAACGCCCTTGTCATACCAGCAATTTCCATACTTTCGTTAATTTGTTGTTTTGTTCGCCGTATTACCATGGGGTCTACCACTGCTATTGCACGTGCCATTTTCAGCGCTGTTGCTAATACTTCCTCGTCAGGAACAACTTGATTGACGATGCCAAGGTCACATGCCTCCTCCGCGCCTAACTGATCTTTCCCAAGAAAAGCAATTTCTTTTGCTTTTTTTGGACCAACAATCCAAGGCAGCAGCATTACGACAATGCCAGCTCCAAACTTAACTTCCGGCTCACCAAATGTTGCTGAAGTTCCGGCTATCGTGATATCGCAGGCCATTGCAAGTTCGCATCCACCCGCAAGAGCCGGACCATTTACAGCTGCGATAGTGGGTTTTTTTAGATTCCAGAAGCGCATGACATTATCAAAGTCTCGCTGGAGGATTGGCCGCCACTCATCAATACCTTTGGGCGTTTTTTGCGCCTGATCCTGTAAATCAAAGCCAGAGCTAAAAGCCTTACCAGAGCCAGTCACAACAACAACTTTACAGGCGGTGTCTTGCTCAAAAACATCACAGGCGGCAGCAATTTCTGACAGCATCTTTTGGCTCATCGCGTTAAGTCGCTCAGGCCGATTAAGCGTCAGTAAACAAATCGTATCCATACGGTCTATCTTGATTGTGTCAAATTCCATGCAATTTCTACCTTTGCAGTAATTGGATAAATAATCCATCAGCAAGGTCCTCGGCCATAATATAAAGACCTACCGTGGAACAATGCACTTTTGAGTGGTGGCAGCAGACGAGACCACTTTGCAGCATTTAGAATTCGGCTTAACTGATGCCTAGATGTTGAGTGCTCATGCTCAACTATTTTTAAATACACCAACTAGACTTAAAACGCAACAGAATTTTATTTTAAGATATTGATTTAAATGAATATATAGGACTTTATGAGATACAGATTACTCAGAATCAACCAGATCTATTGCACATCGCGACCTTTGTCACACACCTGTCACACAGAGA
>DNHK01000192.1 GCA_003485905.1 Gammaproteobacteria bacterium
GCCTTAAACAAACCTACACCTTTTTCTACTATTCCAGCCGCCAACCCTCGCCAACCAACGTGTAGCAACGCTACTTGCTCTCCAAATCGATCACACAAGAATAACGGTAAACAGTCCGCGGTTAATATTGCACATATTTGCCCGTTTACATTTGTGACCGCACCATCGGCCACAAGTGAATTTATTTGTGAGGATAGGTTTATTATTTCTGTACCGTGTACTTGCTCTAGCCAAACAGGCTCATTATTCAGCGCTAAAGATTTTCTCAAAAAGCTACGATTGTGTTTTACCAAATCAATCGAGTCTGATGTATTTATTCCCAAATTTAGGGATTTTGTGCCGCCCAATTGGCTATAACCTCCATTTCGAGTGGTTGTTAGAGCACGAACATTGGCAGGCGCAGACCAACCAGGCACTACATAACCAAAGCCATCTGACTCGGCATCGTCCGATGGTACTGCCAATCCGCCTCCCTGTTGAATCACGTTATTGCCTAACATCTTATACTCACGGCTAGCCCTCCGTCCCTCTAAGCCGTTCGAGTAGTAACTGGATATCATCAGCAAGTGGACAAGACATACTCATATCCCGCCCCGATACTGGATGTTTAAACGCCAGTTTTCGAGCGTGTAAAGCTTGCCTATCAAATTTCTGCAGCTGCTCGCGCATTGCTTTACTAAGCCCAGCAATTGAAGTTTGTCGTCCTGCATAAACGCGATCACCCACTAACGGCCAGCCAAGGTGACTTAAATGGACTCGTATTTGATGAGTACGACCCGTTTCCAACTTCACATTTAGCAAGGTATGCCGATCAAAGCGCTCTTCTACTGAGTAGTGCGTGATTGCCTTCTTGCCCGCAGGCCGAACCGCCATTCGAACCCGGTTATTTGGATCTCTAGCTATCGGTTCATCTATTGTTCCACCAGCGATAACCTGGCCGCGAACCAAAGCAACGTACTCACGGTGAACTTTATGTTCCGATAATTGCTCTACTAAAAAAAGCCGACTTTGCTCAGTCTTAGCAACCACCATTAACCCAGATGTATCCTTATCCAGTCGGTGAACTATGCCGGCTCGAGGCATCGATGCCAGTGCCGGAGAGTAAGCCAATAGACCATTCATTAATGTGCCCGTTGCATTACCGGCCCCCGGGTGAACTACAAGACCAACTGGCTTGTTGATCACGATGCAGTCTTCATCCTCATGAACAATATCCAGATCCATAGGTTCTGGCTCATTACTTAGCACCACATTATCTGGAATTACTAATTCAACAATTTCTCCTCCATATACTTTTTCTCGTACGCGGGGTATCTCCTCATCCAGACTAACTAGACCCTGCTCTATCAGCGCTTGAATTCTACCTCTAGAGCAAGTATCAACCAAACTGGCTAAAACTTTGTCTAAACGCTCACCTGACGCCGTCTCGGGAATTATGATGCGGTTCGTAATCACTATTGATCTACCATACCGTTCGTTAATACTCTTGTGATTCAGTTTCGTAAATCACCAATTCAGGTTATCCTTGGGTTAGACTTTCCCCGCAAATTAACGGGCCATGAAAACACAGAACTCAATCCTTACCAAATTCGTTTTAATCTGCTCACTACTGTTGATGTTAGTGGCATGTGCTGGCGATGATGCCACCAATCTTCGCAATGCGGATTCATGGACCGATCAACAATTCTATGACAACGCAAAAGCTGCCCTAGATGATGGCGATTATCGTCGAGCAATCTTGCTTTATCAATCGCTCGCGGCACGTTTTCCCTATGGCCGTTTTGCAGAACAAGCACAACTAGAACTTATATACGCGCACTACAAAGCCAATAATATCGAAGCCGCAATCTCAGCTGCAGATCAATTCGTAAACACCAACCCAACCCACATAAATATCGACTATGCCTATTACTTAAAGGGCCTGGTTTCATTTGATGAAGAACGTTCACTGTTAGAACGACTCACAAAAGGCGGCGATACGCATCAACAAGATATTAGACCCCTTAAAGATTCCTATTTGGCCTTTAAGGAGATGATAGATCGTTATCCCAACAGTCGGTATGTGGCTGACGCCAATCAACGGATGGCCTATTTACTGAATGAGTTAGCACGATACGAAGTCAGCGTAGCTGAATATTACCTGTCTCGAGAAGCTTACGTAGCCGCACTCAATCGCTGTCGAACCGTTGTTGAAGACTACCAGCAAACTGCCGCGGTCGAAGATGCCCTCGGCATAATGATTGCGACCTACGCAAGAATGGGAATGAGTGATCTAGCTGCAGATTCGCGAGAAGTGTTAAGAGAGAACTTTCCAACGAGCGAGTATCTCGGGGAGAGTGACTCAGATATTGCTAGGCGTGGCTTTTTCTCTCGCCTACTTAGGAGGGGCGACAGTTCAAATGAAAATCAAGTGGTCGCGTCAGCCAGTCGCGCTAACGAGGAGCAGGAATCGCCTGAGGCAAGCTCAGATAAAGCTTTAATTGCTACTGCGACTACTGAGAATAGTGAAGCTTCGGCTTCTATGATAGATGCACGCACGACACCGGCGATTACAAATACTGCGAAAGTTGAAAACCCTGATGCCGGAGACGTTGCTTCCAACGGTGATGTAGAAAATGAAGCAAAACAAAAAACCGGGTTTTTTCAATCCGTGCGGAATGTCTTCGCAAAGGAAGATCCTAATAAAGAATAATTCCTTCAGCAATAGGTTTTTTTCATCTGCATATACCAGTCTCCACTTCGCGCACCTTGGCCTAAGGCGCGGTAAGTCTTCTTGAAATCAACTTACTCTCCTCAAGGGCGAATATCGAGCCTGGTACCATACTATTTAGCTGGCAACGTTTTCTTAAATCCAGAGGTTATTGGATAGCGCCGATCCCTACCGAATGCGCGACGTGAAATTCTCACTCCAGGTGCCGCTTGGCGTCGCTTGTACTCGTTGCGATCAACCATATTTACCACTCGATAAACCGTATCTGCAGCAAACCCACCTTCCACAATCAACCTCGGAGATACATCATCTTCAATATATAGCTCAAGAATGGCATCTAACACGTCATAAGGTGGAAGACTATCTTCGTCTACTTGATCGGGAGCCAACTCAGCACTTGGTGGCCTAGTAATAACCCGATCAGGGATCACTTGAGAAATACTGTTTCGGTACTTCGCCAATTCATAAACCATCATTTTAGGAACATCTTTAATAGCGGAATAACCACCGACCATATCCCCATAAAGCGTCGCGTAACCCACTGCCATTTCACTCTTATTACCGGTAGTCAATACCATATAGCCATTCTTGTTTGATAACGCCATCAACAACACGCCACGACAACGTGCCTGAATATTTTGCTCCGTAACACCCTTACTCCTATCATCAAACAGAGGTGTCAATTCCTGCATGAATGCCTCATACATAGCCTCAATCGGAACCACATGGTACTCAAGGCCAAGGGCATTCGCTTCAGACTCGGCATCTTCCATACTCATATCTGAGGTATAGTGAAATGGCATCATAACCGCCGCAACCCGGTCTGGACCAAGGGCATCGGCAGCTATCGCAGCAGTTAGTGCCGAATCAATACCACCAGATAATCCCAATATAACTCCTGGAAACCCATTCTTCTCCACATAGTCTCTAACCCCCAAGACAAGTGCTTGATAAATACTTTCATGTTCATTGGCCGCTACAGCTACCGCCCCAGCATCAAGCGCAAACGCGACGTTGCCATCATTCGACGGTACTACTTGAACAATACCCAAGTGCTCAATAAAACACTCGGCTCGTTGCATCAGAGCGCCATCCGCATTTACGCAAAAACTTCCCCCGTCAAATACTAGTTCATCCTGCCCTCCAACTTGATTTACGTAAATAATCGGCGTATTCAATTTACGTGCCTTGTTTGAAACTAATTGGTAACGCTCCTCAACCTTACCTGCATGAAATGGAGACGAATTTATATTGATTATAATCTGCGCACCGGCAGCTACCGATGCCTCTACCGCGCGCTCTTTCCAAATATCCTCACAAATCGTAATACCAATATTCACCCCGCTAAAATCGAACACACAGGGGGCACTCCCCGCCGCAAAATATCGTTTTTCATCAAACACACTATAGTTCGGTAATTCGTACTTACTGTATTCCTCCTGAATCTTGCCATTTGTAAGCAATAAAGCGCAATTGCGCAGGCCGTTTTCGGTCATTCGGGGCGCACCAAACAACAGCGCTATCTGATGAGGGAAATCCAATAATTGTTCGACACCCTGGTTTGATAATTCCAGAAATCCTGGTCTAAGTAATAAATCTTCAGGCGGGTATCCTGTTACAGCTAGTTCTGGAAACACCACTAAATCAGCCTCTAACTGCTCAGCAGCTTCGGTAGCAAACGTAATAATTTTCTCGATATTCTGATTTACGCCACCGACAAGCATATTAATTTGCGCTAAAGCAATTTTTGGTAGAGGCATGTGTCTTGAAAACTCGCTAGATTGCTGGCAAAAGCCAACGGTGTTGGTAACATTGAAACTGCAAATGTATCTTAACCGCAGCCATCCTTCACGGAGATTTTGCGATGTTCGCCGAAGTAATTGAGAACATCTCGTCGATAGACGCCACAGCCTGGGATACCTGTGCAGGTACTGCCCACCCATTTACTAGGCATGCTTTTCTAAGTGCACTAGAAAAAAGTGGTTGTGTAAGCAGTGCAACAGGATGGTTTCCGCAGCATATCGTAGCGTACGCCGACACTACAAAACAAGATATCGTAGGCATCATGCCGCTTTATCTGAAAGATCATTCATATGGTGAATATGTGTTTGATTGGGCATGGGCGGATGCTTATCAACGGGCCGGGTTAAAATACTACCCAAAACTATTATGTGCGATCCCTTTCACTCCAGTCAACGGTGCTAGGTTAATCATCAAGTCTGATGTACAAGATTGTCAGGAAATTCGTCAATTGTTATTGGGTAAAGCTTTTCAGCTAGGCAATGAACTAAATATTTCTTCTATTCACTGGTTATTCACGACTGAACAAGACAGCAGTTTTTTGTCGCGTGCAAAAATCACACGACGTAGCGGATCACAGTTTCACTGGCGAAATCAAAACTACTCAAGTTTTAATGATTTTCTCGCTGACATGTCACACAAGAAACGCAAAAATATTCGCCGTGAGCGTCGTCGAATCACTGATGCAGGGATTAAATACGTCGCCTCAAACAATGCGGAGCTTAGTCCGCAACATACTAATGAAATGTTCAACTTTTATCAACGAACTATCCAGCGGTATGGTGCTCAACAATACTTAAACCGGGAATTTTTCGAACGAATCACCACGAGCATGCCAGAATCTGTATTGTTTCTCTTTGCTAAATTCGAGAATGTCTTCTTGGCCGGTGGGTTGTTTTATATTGGTGACGAGTCCCTGTACGGACGTTACTGGGGAGCGAACAACGATTATCACAGCCTACATTTTGAAACTTGCTATTATCAACCTATTGAATACTGCATCAATAATGGATTAAAGTTATTCGAGGCCGGCGCCCAAGGTGAGCATAAATTAGCTCGGGGCTTGTTGCCTGTGAAAACATATTCTTATCATTGGTTAAATGACCGACGTTTTATGAGCGCAGTTGACCAGTACACTAAAGAAGAAAATAGCCATGTAGATAGATACACTGAACTGCTTGGCGCTCATTCACCGTTTCGTGCGGACAGGAATAAATAGAACTTAATACCACTGGACTAAAACCCATTGATGCTTATTAAAACTCGTGAAAGCAAACCCCTCTAAAAACTTAGGTTTTCCTGACCCTAGACTAGCTGGCGCTGATGGCTTGCTAGCAGCAGGGGGTAACCTAGAATCACATACCCTACTCAACGCATATCAAAGCGGGATCTTTCCCTGGTTTAATGAGGACCAACCCATTTTATGGTGGTCGCCTGACCCTAGAGCAGTACTATTTACACAAGATATTCATATAAGCAGAAGTCTACGCCGGTTTATTCGTAAGACAGAATTAACTCTTAGCTGCGACCAGGATTTTCACGGAGTGCTTGAAGGCTGCGCCCAGAGTAGAGCCCAACAAAAAGAACCCGGCACATGGATAACAGGGGATATGAAGGCTGCCTACAACCGCTTATTTGAAAACAATCATGCGCACTCTGTAGAAGTATGGAATAAAAACCAATTGGTTGGTGGGTTATATGGCGTCAGTATTGGAAGAATGTTTTTTGCAGAGAGTATGTTCAGCACTATCGATAACGCATCGAAACTCGCATTAGTCAGCGTTTGCAAACATCTGCAACAAGCCGGTTTCACGTTAATCGATTGCCAGGTTAGTTCACCGCACCTGCTTACCATGGGGGCTCGAGAGATCAGCAGAGATGAATACCTTCAAAGGCTTGAGCGAGCAGTAGCAATACCTACTGAGCAAACAGCTTGGGTTACATGGCCGAATCGACTTGACCTGTAAAAACAATAACTATACAAACGACTAATGAATGAACGCGTTTCAAAAATCGGCCTGTACCTGACTATCCCGGAGCCATGCCCCTACCTGGAGGCACGTACTTCGACCTCGCTGGTGGTTGACCCAGAGTACTCACATTCACTAGCTTCGATCAGCCAACTCACCCGGAATGGGTTTCGTCGCAGTGGCAATATGATTTATCGCCCGCATTGCGATATTTGCAAATCCTGTGTATCAGTCCGCATCCCAGTTAAAGTGTTCCGGCCTAACCGAAGCCAACGCAGGGTACTAAAGAAAAATCAAGATATTGTAGTCGAGCGAACCAATGCTTATTACGATGCCGAACATTTTGAGCTTTACTTGAAATATCAAAAATCCAGGCACCCTAAAAGTTCGATGTGTGATGACGATCCACTGCGCTATCGAGAGTTTCTAATGTCGAAAAACACCGACACTTGGTTTAACTGCTACTACCTTGATAACAAACTTATCGCAGTAAGTGTTATCGACCGTCTGGATGATGGTCTATCCGCGGTCTATACATTTTTTGACCCCGACATGTACGCTAGGAGTTTGGGTACGTTTGCAATATTAGAAATGATCAAAGAAGTACAAGATTCGGGCTTGGATTATGTGTACTTGGGCTATTGGATTGAAGAATCTGAAAAAATGAACTATAAAACACGATTTGCACCGCTGGAATTTTATTTAAGCCAACGTTGGATTCAAATAGAAAATCCGGCATCCTAAAGGCGCCCGCGCTCGCTGTAATCCTCTCTGCGGACCATATACGATTGTAAAATGAGACCTGAGTGGAAAGACGTTTTCCGCCCCCCCTTTACTGCTTGGCACGTATGGTGCATCATACGCCCGCTAAATTTAGACAAAAATAGAGAGTGTGAGTGCCAAAAGAAGATCATATTGAAATGGAAGGCAAGGTTATTGATACCTTACCTAACACCATGTTTCGCGTAGCTCTCGACAACGGCCACGTTGTTACTGCGCATATTTCCGGCAAAATGCGGAAAAACTATATTCGCATTCTCACCGGCGACAAAGTAACGGTTCAACTAACACCTTACGATCTCAGTAAAGGTCGCATTACCTACCGCGGGCGTTGAAGTTTGAGGTTGCGCTTGGCTATTAGCCTCAGGCAGCCACTTATCGAGAGCCAGAGACAGCGCCCCTTT
>DNHK01000157.1 GCA_003485905.1 Gammaproteobacteria bacterium
CGCGACGGCTGTGGCCATAAGCGCAGAGTCTTTTCGGGATAACCGCACGAGTTTCGGGAACACCTTGAAATTGTCACTTCGCGCGCAGATTCTGACCTTTGATTTTACGAACAAACGCGTTATCAGCTCCTTTCCGGTCTACAGCGCTTCAGTAAAAAGCTATAACGAAACCACTGATATGGCAGCCCTTCGGGAAGAACTGGTTGTAAAAACCTTAATCAATAACGAAGAGGATCCAGGCAAGAGTATTTTTGACAAGGTTGGCAAGAAGCTTGAAACTTTGAAGTTCAAAGAGGGGTGGAAAGTTTATGTCCAAGTCCGAGATGTCACGGTTAACCCACCTGCCGAAGAAATTTTAAAGGCCAACAACATTCCCGTAGACGCCTATAAAAGTTGGCTCGCAGCAGCCTTTTCAAGCGGTCTTTCTGATTTTCATGATATCCCTGTCCTTCCATATACCAAGGGTCAGGCATTAGGTGCAATGCGTCTGCGTTTCGATGAAGGTAACGATGTCAGCTTTTCGCTACCGCCCGCCGATTTTGCGGTCGATTTGGTGGCCAGGGGTTTTGGTACGAAAGAATTGGGGTCGACTAGCGCAACCACTACAAAAACCCATGGCGTAGGAATGGAAGTAGGTTTCTCAGACGTGGCATTAGGAAGCCTCTTCTCAGAAAATATGCAGATGAGCAGAGTCGTGCAGTACAGCAAGGACGCGCAGGTTGGGGAGTGGCCAATTTACGAGGAAGTACAGCTGGTGTTGATCACTGAGTTCATGGGGCAGTTGGTTAAACCGGATAAGAAATGGATGGATCGCCACCTAAAAACCAAGAGCAAATATAAAGAAATCGTTAAGCAAATGAAAACGATTGATAAAAACATAATACAAATAATCAAAGGCAAGTGACGATGAAAATGATTGATTTTGGCATTGGAAAATCCTCTGTGATTGGTTTTTTGTGGGTTTTAGTCACCGGCCTGCTTCAGACGCCATTGGTTCATGCAGATACCGAATGGACTCAAGCGACGGTTACAAAAGAACTGAGCAGAAAATGTAATAAAGGTAAGCCGCGTTCCGCTGCGGATTATCAATCAGCGTTAACAGAAGTTAAGGTTGCTGCGATTCGAACATGGGGCTCCCAACAAAGCGTCGCGACAACGAACCTGCTGTCGAGTGCCGAGTCTGAAATTCTGGCGGAACTCGATACCTATCTGCTCAACCCCTTTATTCGTTCAGACTGTGACGGTAAGACCTTCAGGTTAGCCCTTAAAGCGGAGGTAAATGTTGCGGCTTTGAATCAATTAATGGCAAGAAACGCGCCGGCTGTTGAGGGCCCGAGATCTAGAATGACAGCGGTATTCGTCGCTAGGAAACAGATGAGTGTCAAAATCTATGATGATAAGGTGACCAAAATTAATCAACAGACTAACATTTCTGAGGCGGAGCAAAGTGCAGACGTTTCCGGCGAGTCGATGTCAGCTGTTGGAACAAGCACGACGACTGAGAAGAGTGTCACGGGTGGCAGCGTCGAGAAAAAAGCTAACAAAGTGCTCTACTCGGTCTTTAATTCAGGCGCTCTGGACGCAGCAGTAACAGAAAATTTTTCCTCCTATGGCTTCAGAGTTGTAGATGCCTCCCAAGTAGCTGGACGGTTCCCAGGTTTTGACTTGAATGCGTTTGCAGATGAGTTCGGGGTCGGTGATGACTTGAGCCCTGAAACAAAAAATGCTGCTTTCGACGCGATTTCAGGAAAAATCCCCCTATTAGTTGTTGCAACTGTGGATGTTCTAAGTTCCGATATTGACCCGGTTAATGGCAATAATATCGTTTATGCTTCCGTAAAAGCCTGGGTTTATCGCGATGACGGTTTATTTTTTGAGTCAGTCGCAGCGGTCGCTCCAATTCAGATGCGTGGGGCTGGGCTTAACGAAACAGCGGCGGAAACAGACGCTCTTGTGAAGGCTGCAGAAGCCGCAAGCAAAGAAATCGTAGATCAGTTGAATTCGGCAGGTATTCGATAAAACGAGCTTTTTGGATGGTAAAAAGAATTATTATCTATGGTACATTACCCTGTCGAAACTCAATGAGACAAAGAATTAAGCGAAAACTATAACTACAGTCATAAAAAGAGGTAAAGAAGATGGTCAGAATATCTTTAGTTAGTGTGTTGGTAACCTTAACTTTAGCCAGTGTTACACCAGTTGCAATGGCGCTTCCTGGTCTTGGTGATGCCATGAAAGGTGTGATGCCGGGCGCAGAAAAATCTGCTGATGCAGATGGTGCAACTCAGCTTTCCGCAGCAGATGCTCAGGATAGTATCGTCACCGAGTTTAAAGAAATTCTTCGTGATGTTACTTTTGCACAAGGTGCGCTCTTAACAGCGCTTGGAATGAAAAATCAGGGCGATGCGGCTCAGGCGGATGCTAAGGCAATGTCAGGCGCATGCGACAATAAGTGTATTGAAGAGGGAATCGCACGAAGTGCAGAGTTGGATAAGGTCATCGAGTCAGCCATGTCTGACGCCGACGCGATGAAAGCTGTCTCCAAAGAAGAGGCCGGTAAAGCGATAGTTCCTTGGTTAAAAGCTGGTTTGAGAACGGCGCAGTACATTCCAAAGCTCGGCGCTTGGGGCAAGTCAGCGACAACTGAGATAAAAGGCGCTGGACTTATGGGTGCAGCGAAGATGAAAAAGAAATTTTCTCAGGGGCTTTTTATTGTCAGTAAAGCTCCGGGTGCAGCCAAAAAATGGTTCTCGACGATTAAACTAGCTCGCGAGGTATTCAAGAAGAACGATATTTCATACGAGGGCGCAAACAGCTTTGATTTTTAAAGGCGCAGTTAGACGCACCTGACCGTTTTTGACGGTTGGGTGCTGTCTAACGCTCTGTCCATAGGGTGCGTTACTTGAGTTGTAACAAAGGCAGAAAAATCGGGGCTAGCTCTATCATTCAATGGCCAGGGAGCGT
>DNHK01000060.1 GCA_003485905.1 Gammaproteobacteria bacterium
TGTGCGGCGCAAGCAATTAGCTTATCCTATCAATGTGAATTATGTAAAAAGAGTCTGTATAAACAATTTGTTATAGCCGATACCTCGACTTTATCTGTTTATTGACTATAAATGCAAAATTTTTTGCTATTTCACTTTAGATATTGCTACTTTATTGTTGAAATATTAACGTTTCTTGTTGCGCTATCGATATAAAGGCACTCAACAATATAATTAGGTTGCGGTAAATATTGCGTTGCCTTTTCAGGCCACTCAATCAAAACCAAAGCCGAATCTGAGTATATATCCTCAAATCCCAGCGCCGATATATCCGACGGTTGCTCCAAACGATACAAATCCAGATGACTAATCAAGCCAATATCGGCGTCATACTGTTCTATTATTGTGTACGTAGGGCTAGTCACCGCTTCAGTCACGCCTAATTCGGCTAAAATCCCTTGAGCAAGGGTTGTTTTGCCACTACCTAGGTCTCCCTTGAAAAAAACAATTAAAGGCAAATAAACAGTGGGAAACCACTCCTTGCTCAGACCAGCCCCAAAGGCCTGCATGGCATCGCCACCTTTAACCTCAATTTGTTTCACTTTATTCTCACCAAAGTACTAAAAGAACCAATTGCCTGTGAAATATACTCGGTTATTGCGGAGGCTGTCAGCCCTTGTTCACTATACGAGCTAGCCGCCATATCACCGGCCGTGGCATGTAAAAGTACGCCCTGACTAGCCGCCTGCATTGGTCCCAATCCCTGTGCGCACAAAGCTGCGATTATCCCTGCCAACACATCGCCGCTTCCCGCGGTCGCCATACCAGCATTTCCTCGCTCGCAAACATTTATCTGCTTGCCATCACAAACTAGCGTGCCAGCGCCTTTTAGTACAGCAACACCTCCGTACTTGTCCTGTAGCCCACGGACTGCGCTAAAGCGATCAGATTGAACGCTTTTAGTCGTGATGCCCAACATTTTTGCAGCCTCACCGGGATGCGGAGTAATAATTCGTTGCTCGTCTTTGTTCACCTGCTCGGCCAAAATAACAAGCGCATCAGCATCCAACACTTTCGGTCTATTCGACGTTTGTAAGGCAGCAAAAACAGCTTGAGACCAGTCACTTTGCCCTGCACCAGGACCGAATAGCAAAACGTCACTTTGCGGCAAAGGATCGCCCACACTCCACTGGGCGTTCATCACTTCATCAATGTCTGTAACACCTTCGTCTGGGGTGAAAGCGGTAACTAAACCTGCACCCGTTTTCAGAGCCGCATGGCTGGACAGAAATATTGCACCGCGCATACTCCGTTCACCGCCTATTGCTGCCACACTCCCGTAGCTTCCCTTATGCGAATCAGGTGAGCGCTCCGGCATTGAAGCTTGCAATAGATGCGCCACGGGCTGGAAACCCTGATAAAGCTCGGGGCTGACACCCAAATCTGAATAGTACAATTCACCCCGCATATTTAACGCCGGCCCGGTATACAAGCCAGCCTTACGGGTAATAAAGGTGATCGTTGCATCGGCAATTATAGCTTCCGGTATTAAAGCACCGCTGTCTGCATCCACACCAGTAGGCACATCAATCGCAATTACTGGGAGATTCATATTATTGATCTCGCGCACGCAAGCTAGGTAGTCGCTTCGTAATTCGCTATTTAAACCGATACCCAGCAGTGCATCGACGACCAAATCCGCATTCCAATCTAACCCTGGCTGCCAATCATGTATTTTTACGCCTACCACCTCAGCATCTTGGGCAGCTTTGATAGCATCATCAGTGACGGCAGGCTTGATGCGATACACCAGACTTTCGAAACCTGCCTGATGCAATAATCGTGCGAGCACGTAGCCGTCACCACCGTTGTTCCCGGTACCGCAAAATATTGCGATGCGCTTTGCGCGCCAATAGCGCGCCAATAATAGCGAGAACGCTTGCTGGCCTGCTTGAGTCATTAGTTCATAACCACTTACGGGCTGCGTATTTATACACAAGGCATCCAATGCCTTGCTGGCAGCAGTATCAAACAATGAGTGGTTATGATTAAACATAGTAAAATTATCTAAATAACAGAGATTGCTGCTCGCGAGATTATATCGTCAATATACCCCCGAGCAGAGCCGATAACGATATGATACGCGCCATGACGTCCAACGTTAAAATACAGTCAAACTTGCAACGGGTCTCGCGGCAGATCAAGCAGTGGGCGACTGAACTTGGCTTTAATCAAGCGGGCATCACCGACACCTCTTTGCACGCACATGAACCTCATTTTCTAGAATGGCTTGATAAAGGTTTTAACGGTGAGATGGAGTATATGCAGCGCCATGGCACAAAACGTAGCCGCCCTGCTGAGCTCGTACCCGGTACTATTCGGGTGATTTCAGTGCGCATGGATTACATGCCGCACGACATGCAGCAAGCTGAAGTAGCGTTAGAAGATTCCAATATCGCTTATATATCTCGTTATGCATTAGGCAAGGATTACCACAAGCTAATTCGAAAACGGCTGGCGACGCTATCAGACCGCATCAATAATGAACTTGTCGGTTACCAATATCGGGCGTTTACCGACAGCGCACCCGTGCTAGAAAAAGCGCTTGCAGAAAAAGCCGGCCTCGGCTGGATAGGTAAACATTCGAATTTATTGAACAGCAAAGTTGGTTCATATTTCTTTCTAGGGGAAATATACACAAACATTCCTTTGCCAATTGACACCCCAGCAACCAACCACTGCGGAAGCTGTAATGCATGCATTGACGTTTGTCCGACTCAAGCCATTGTTGCGCCCTATCAGGTTGATGCACGGCGATGTATTTCTTACTTAACCATTGAACTAAGAACTAGCATCCCAGTTGAATTTAGGACTGCTATGGGTAATCGAATATATGGCTGTGACGACTGCCAATTGGTGTGCCCTTGGAATAAGTTTGCACAGCTCACCACTGAACCCGGATTTTCCCCACGCGAGGATCTAACCGACGCCGAGCTACTAAGCCTATTCGAATGGGATGAACAAGAGTTTTTGAAACGCACCGAGGGCAATGCCATTCGCAGAATAGGCTATGAAAGCTGGCAACGAAACATTGCAGTTGCGCTTGGGAACAGTAAAAAGAACGAGAAAATTAAAACAGCGCTGCTGAATAAACGCGAGCAATCGACCGCCATGGTCAAAGAGCATATTGACTGGGCATTAGGCCACTACAGCTAAACATTCGAATATCTAGCATAACCGCGTAACTCAGTTAACCAATATTGAACTACCTTCTTTAGTTTTACTCTTGGCCGCGTCTTTCTCGCTCTGGGCTTCGACCTGTTTAGGAACATCTAACCCTCGCTGTACGGCAGGCCGTGATTCGATCGCAGCTAACCAACGCACCAGATTAGGAAGATCATCGACAGCTACGCCAGCCCATTCATGCCGGCGAATCCAAGGAAATGCGGCGATATCTGCGATCGAGTAATCACCAACCAAATATTCGTAACGCGCGAGCTGAGTATCGAAAACCTCATATAGCCGACGGGTCTCTTTTTGATAACGCTCGATCGCGTAGGGAATCTTCTCGGGTGCGTACCGATAAAACACATGCGCTTGGCCTTGCATTGGCCCAACACCACCCATTTGAAACATAATCCACTGAACTACCTGAGAGCGTTTTTTCTCGACAGTTGGAATTAACAAACCCGTCTTTTCAGCCAAATAGAGCAGAATCGCACCCGACTCAAACACCACAAAGTCATCGTTGTCTTGATCAACAATAGTGGGGATCCGACCATTTGGGTTGAGCTTTAAAAACCACTCTTCCTTTTGCTCAAGCGCACCCATATTGATTGCATGAACATCGTATTGCAGATTCATTTCTTCCAATGCGATGGATACTTTTTTGCCGTTAGGGGTGCCTGCAGTATATAGCTTGATCATAAATTTTCGTTTCTCACAGAGATCATTTTCAAAATCGATATTTGGTCAATTGGCTTTTGGCATTAGGAACCGTCGCCACCAGCCCCAATTGCGGCACCGTTGTTAGCACCGCCTATTCCCCCAGCCTCAGTTCCCACTGCTGAGTTCACAACACCTACAGCCGTGCCGCCAGTGGTTGCTCCGACTCCTGCACCACCACCGCCGATACCTGCGCCACCACCGCCCGAGGTCGACATACCACCCGTCGCTGTACCGGTGCTTGTTACGGTCACATCAGCGCCAAAATTCTCGCCATTTGCAGCGTCATCGCCTCCTATCCCGCCTATGCCCGCACCACCGCCACCTGAGCTCGAAGCGCCACCGATAGCAGATGACGTCGCATCCAATGTAATAATAGCGTTCGTCGCTCTAACACCTGCACCACCACCGACATTTCCTGCGCTAGAGCCGCCTGTAACATTGGTGTTAACCAAATTCACAGTAACCGGCACCGCGGCTGACTCCCCAGTTATGTCAACTCCTGACCCACCATCTGCCGTACCAGTGGCAGTGACATTGCTCAAATTAAGGGTTAGTGCACCGCTACATGGAAACACACCGCAAGTCGAATTATCCACAAGAATTGCAGAAATACCGGCAACCGCGGGCGCTGCTATCGATCCTCCGTTTATGCTTAAAGTCCCACTCGTTCTTCCAATTTCAATACTTTCCACGCCACCAGTGAATGCCGTCACGGCCGTGCCAACGGTCACATCGATTGCATCGAACGCCATATTTATCGTTTGTGGGTCCGGGTTGAAAAAATTTCCGAACACAATTGCTTGGCCGGTTTCAGTAGTGATCGATTCATCTCCAGCCGTAGCCATAACGTTAAAGGTACCGCCGTCAAGACCGACAAAGCCGCCTCCACTAGTTGTACTAATACTTAAACCCCCATTAAAGGACATAGTTGAACCAAGATTCCCTCCGCTAAAAAAACCATCCCCAGTAGTTGTATCAATAGCAACACCGTTGTTGAAAGAAAAGGTTGAGTCCCAGGAATCATAAATCCCTATCCCCCGGCCATCAGTTGTATCTATGTCGAGCAACCCGTTAAATACAACGCTAGAATCGTCAACTAAGTCGATGAGAATAGCGTCTTCAACTCCGGTATTGCCGGTAATTGAACCACCAAAAATAATTGTACTGTCTAGCAAGTCAATTAATTCGACTGCCTGCCCAGCGCCCGAATGGTTGATCGTGCCTGCAAAATTGACGTTGGGTGACAGGCCTTCAAGATAAAATGCATCTTCGCCGCTACCTGCTACCGAGCTGGCCGAATCAAACATAAAGGTACCACCAGATCCCAATATCTGAATCCCATCCTCAGCAGAACCACTGATGTCCAAATTGGAAAATGTAAAACTGCCGTCGCCCAACACTACATTCAAACCCTCATCACCAGAATTTATTAGGTTAACGTTATTAAAATTAAAGATTGCGCCGGAGGCCACAACATCAATATCCAGTCCATCATCGCCTGAACCGTCAACAACAATATTACTACCAATCACCGTAGCTGTAGCGGCAACGTTATTTATATCGATTCCGTTATGCCCGGCACCTCCCTGGGCGATAGTAATGTTATTTAAAAGTATTGTTCCATCCAACATCCCACCCTCACCCAACTCAATCGAATCCAAAAACATCTTCCAGCTCATATGTAATGCTTGCAGTTCCGTCTGGCCCAACCTTGGCAACAAATTCCATAAAAAACTAGAGTGTCAACGCAAACTCACGTTGACGCTCTCATAGCTCGTTAAAATAAAGCTCTACTGCAAATAATAAAATACTGCAAGAATCTATATTTAATTATGTGGTGCAACCAGCCACAGTTGAGCGTGTAGTAGTTGTAGTTACTGAACCCGACGATATAACAGTAAAAGTCACCGAACCCGGAAGTGGTCCGGTTGACCAACTAGCAGATACCCCTCCAAGGTCGATGCTACCACCTGTGCCGTTGGGTATTGGCGATGTCGTTTTGGGAAGCGTAACCCCAGGCACTTGAATTGTTGCTGTATATTTACCGTCCTCGGTGGCGCTAGATTGAAAACAAACTGTAGAATTTGCCATATTGCCTCTAAAAATTAATTATTTATGCCAATAAGATATTCTAATCATTAACCCTAAAAGGAAACAATTGGGTATGGTTAGGTTACATGGAATCACGCTTTGTTTATGGGGGTCCTGCGAATATAACCGCTCCACCAGAAGTCTGTGCATGTGCAGGAATGGAAACAGCGGTCACGATAGGCGCAGTCCAAGCCGCGATTGCTACACCAGAACTACCGGCACCCAATTTTTTCAGAAGCTTACGACGACCCTCTTCACCTAAAGCCTGACCAACTTCTTCATTATCTTTCTTATCTGACATTTTTAGTACCTCGAAATGTTTACCCTGAAATTACACGTCATAAACGATATTTGCAAAACACCTTTAGCACCTAATTATTGAGTATCACTCTAAATTTAACGTCCAAATATAAATCGCAAAAGTTAATTTGGAAATAACAAGAAAGCTTAACCACTTATCAAAAATTTTGTCTTAATCCAAAACTAATCTATATTCTCTATTGATTGTTGGCCCGTGTAGGCCGATTGAGTGTTTTAGCAACTGCTTCGCCAGCCTAATTGCTATACATGCTGGATACTTAAATTAACTGAATAACCAACGAAGAGACCTATCTGTGGCAAACCCATTAAAGTTCAGCATTAGCAGCGTATTATTTTTCCTGATTTCGTGCAGCGGACCTGACAACGTCGAACTCATCGACCCTTCGCTAGTGCGCAACGCTAACGCGACGCTTGAACAAGGCTATGCAGAGCTAAGGGCTGAGCAAATTGAAGACGTTAAATATAATTTGTCGATCGATTTAAGCAACGAAGAAGATTTCTCTGGCGTGGTCGAAGTCGAATTTAACTTAAGCCGTACCGACATGCCGTTAACGGTTGATTTTAATGACGGCGAGGTAATAGAAATTTTACTAAACAATCAAGCCGTACCGTTTACCTACAACGGTTGGTTCATCACAATTTCACCAGACAATTTAGTGGCCGGCCCAGTATCTTTAACCATCGATTATTCTCATGGCTACTCGGACACCGGTGCTGGCTTGTATCGCTTTACGGATCCAGAAGATCAACGCGTCTACCTGTATACGGATTTTGAACCCTACGATGCCAATCGGCTTTTTCCTTCATTTGATCAGCCCGATCTAAAGGCAACTTACACGCTTGACGTGGTGGTCCCGCCAAGCTGGCAGGTCATAAGTTCAGTACGTGAAAGCTCCGTCCAGGGCGAAGGCGAAGTGAGCCACTGGTATTTCCCTGAAAGTCAGCGATTTAGTACTTATATATTTCCATTACACGCCGGTGAATATACAGTTTGGGAAAATACAGCCGATGATATTCCATTACGGTTATTCGCTCGCCAATCACTTGCTGAGCACGTAGTCCCAGAAGATTGGTTTGGTTTCACTCAGCATGGGTTTAAATTTTATCAAGATCTGCTGGCAGTACCTTACGCCTACTCAAAGTACGACCAGTTAATAGTGCCCCACTTTAATGCCGGCGCAATGGAAAACACCGCTGCCGTAACGTTCTCAGAGCGCTATATACAACGTGGTGGGTATACACAGGAAAACCTGGATCGTATTAATAGCGTCATCCAGCATGAAATGGCGCACATGTGGTTCGGAAATCTGGTCACCATGCGGTGGTGGAATGGCCTGTGGCTAAACGAGAGTTTAGCCACCTATATGTCGTTTCTTTCCGAAGCTGAATACCCCAATAATGATCGAGCATGGTTAAGCTATTACCTGCGCCGCAAAACCAGAGCATATGCTGCCGATGAAAGAGTAACGACCCACGCGATTGAATTGCCGGTAGCAGATTCAGACAGCGCTTTCGCCAATTTTGATGCTATTACTTATGGCAAAGGAGCTGCATTGTTAAAGCAACTCTCTTACTTACTAGGTGAAGAAAACTTTAATGCTGGAATCACCTCTTACCTCACTACGCTTGCTGAGCAAAATAGCGAGCTTGACGATTTAATCTCTTCGCTTGCTGCCGCTGCCGACCGTGACCTCAGTGATTGGACACAGCAGTGGTTCTATACTAAGGGTCCCAACACCATCGCAGTGGACTATCAATGTGAAAATCAGGTCATTAGCAATATGGCCCTGACGCAAACTGCACCTGCCTCCGCACCGACTTTAAGAGAACACCAGCTGGCGCTTGGATTGTTTTCTGACGGCACTTTAATAGATCAAGAATCAGTTCGCTTAACCGAGGCAACGCAGCAAGTTGAAAGCTTATTGGGTAGACCTTGTCCGGATTTTGTATTGCCTAATTTGGGCGATTGGGCCTATAGCAAGGTCCAGTTGTCAGATAAAGATAACGCCCAAATCGGGGAACGCATTCATGATTTCGATGATACTTTAGTCCGCGGCATGCTCTGGCAACAAATGTGGGAGAACGTTCGGGATTTACGCTCCCCAATAAACGAATATGGCGAAACATTACTAGCAAATATCGTCGAAGAGAAGAACCCACGAGTGCTACTAGCCGTATTAGATAGGCTAAATTCTGTAATCAGCTATTACTATATGTTCGGTGACACTTACGCCGAACAACGAAATGCCTTTATTCAAGAATTCGAGGATATAGCGTGGGCACAAGTACTCGAATCCGATGCAGGTAGCGATATCCAAAAATTATGGTTCGATAATCTGGTCAGCAATACTCAATCTGAGCGTGGTTTGATACGTTTATCAAATCTATTGACTGACACCAGCGCTGCGAACGGTTTGGATATTGATCAGGATAGACGTTGGACTTTAATAACGTATTTGAGCTCACACAATTTCCCAACGTCCGCACAACTTATTCAACAGGAATCAATACTGGATCCGGCAGATAGAGGAGCGAAAGCTGCCTTAGGCGCTGAAGTAGCTT
The DNA here is from genome assembly GCA_003485905.1 of Gammaproteobacteria bacterium. Taxonomy (GTDB): domain Bacteria; phylum Pseudomonadota; class Gammaproteobacteria; order Arenicellales; family Arenicellaceae; genus UBA10349. The sequence goes on from DNHK01000060.1 coordinate 8,902, forward strand.
TAGCTTCAATTGAGCAAAAAGCCGCATTTTTGGCCGAAACTCAGATTATCGAAAGTGGCCGTGGGCTTGCAGAACGTAATCAAATTACTGGTAACTTATTCTACCGCCATCAAACTGATATACAGAAAACGCTGTTAGCAGATGCCCTTAGCGCTATTAAGGAGATCGATCAACAAGCCGAACAGCAGCTGTTGCGAAGTTATTTGCGCGGGGTTGTACACGGCTATTGTGAGCCCGAAAGTGTGGAGTTACTGGAACTGACTCTGGCTAGCAATGAAGCAGCATCCCTGAACACAATCAAGGCATTGCGCGAGGCGATTCAAGAAGACCAACAATGCATCGATATCAAAGTCAAAGCAGGGCTGCTATAAGACTAGCAGCCCTAGCTGCCTATATAACTTAATTGCACTCGGTATCTATTAAATACTCAACGCTGGCAATCGCACCGTTTAATCCACTCATCAGCATATCGCCGTCTAGTTCTTCCCAACCAGCCGCCATATTGTCTATTTGATTCTGCATCGATCCTTCGTAATCTGATATCTCGATCAAATCGTTAATCAAATCACCGAGCTGTTCATTAAGCTCACTATTTTCCTCTATTGTTCCAACTTCGATCAAAGCATCGCGCACATCTAGGGTACCCTCTGCCAATAAATCTAATCCTTCACAAGTCAGTTCTTGGCCCAGCGCGGTGGAAGATAAGGTAAGAAGAAATACAGCAGAAATTGTTCCGGGAATAAGTTTAATTGTCATAAGGAGACCCCTCATAAATTGATTAGTACAAATTTTCTTAACATCGTTGATTCTAACCTAAGAATAGAAAAAATAATTCGTAAGTCTATCCTAACCTATCTGGTGCCTATCTAAATGCGGCTCGACCCTGAAACTGTTGTTGCTCAGCCCTAGGTGCATAATGTTTGCTTAGATAATCAACAACCAAGGTTTCTTTTTCTTCTTGCATCACTGTCATACCTTGCTCTTCCACCATCCACACCATTAACTTCTCCCAGGCAGACCGAGTTAGGCCTTGTTGATTAACTATTTGCATAGAATGACAACGACTGCACTCGACGAACACCTCTAGCCGACCAATATCATCCGGCATTTCTGTAAAATCATCCGCGAACGCAAAATAGGGCCAGAGAATAACCACTAAGCAGAGTAGTTTTATTGTTCCAGACAGATTTTCGAAAAATTGCATATAGCAGCGATCACTAACGCATTGACTAACTAACATGTACCGCTATGCGGTGAAGAGAATTATTTAAGTACCCCTTTGGATTCCAGGGAATTGCGTGTGGCTGGCTAATGCCATTGGAATCTGTAGCGCGCGCCCAAACTTCATAATACCCAGCTTGTGGAAACTCAACAGCCGCCCGCCAGTTCTGCCAAGCATGAGAATTTACCGGTGCATCCAGTTCAGCAGTCTGCCAAGTTGCGCCAAAATCGATCGACACATCAACAGCAGCAATCTCAATATCTCCCGCCCAAGCATGTCCGCGCACCTGCAATTCACTGCCCTGCGAATGCACATATTGACTCGCTGGTGCCGTGATTATGGATTTTACTGGCATCTCTTGAATAATCTCAAAATCTTCGGTGGCAACCTCTTCACCGGGGGCAACAGGACGATTCGGCACCCGATACGAAGTCCCAGTCATTTTGGCGCCATCATGCACCTGATCACGTAGCCAGATCCTAGTTAACCACTTTTGGGACAAAGATCCGGGCCAACCAGGTACGACTAAACGCAATGGCGCACCGTTCATAGGGTGAAGGGCTTCGCCATTCTGAGCAAAAGCAATCAGATTATCCTCATCCATTGCCTTGTCGATTGGCATACCACGAGAAAGCGGACTCTTACTGGTATCACCTGATAAGTGGATGTCTGCACCTTCATGGGCAGTATAAACAGCACTGTCTCCTACCCCAGCAGCGTGCAATACGTCTCTTAACCGAACGCCTGTCCATTCCGAACATGCAACCGCACCAAATCTCCATTGATTACCTAGTGCCGGCGGGTAGAAAAACGCCCGCCCATTGCCACCGCACTCGATTACCAAAGCCTTTGTGACTACCTCAAACTGACTTTCTAAATCCTCAATGCTGAAGCTCATAGCTTTATCGACTAATCCATCAATAGTAAGGGACCAGTTGTTTACATCTACATTAGTAGGAGCCGTACCATTATTTCGAATAAAGTGACGATTCGTTGGCGTTATAGCATCGTCCAACATATGCACGAGCGTTTCGGCGTTGAGCGGCCGGTCACCCAACCGCTCTAAGCCATCTTTGCCAGCAATGCCTTCAGACTGCGCAAATGCAACTGGAATAAGCCCCGCAGGCATGTTTCGATGGAACGGTATAAAACCACCGACTAACGCACCCATGGCGGCCAAGCCAGCCCCCCTTAAAAATCCCCGTCTATCGTTGTAGGTACGTCGCCCGAAAACTAGCTGGTCAGCTGATTCGCCATGCTCGGCATAGACCTCGATTATTTTCTGTTTGTCTACCTTCATCTCCACCCTCTTCTTATTCTTTAGATAAAACCCCAACTACTACTTTTATTCTCCGCTCAACGAATGATCCTGCTCAAAAGCTGCCCTGACTTCACTCCGAAAAGTCTCGACATCGGCCGGCATTGCCATCAACGGAATCAAGATTAATAAAGGAATTATAGCAATTACCCGATGCACCAACCTGTTTTTTGAAAAATACCCGATCATAAATACCGAGAGCATAATAAATTGATAACTACGTGCAAGGGATATCAAGGGCATATTTTGCACCACTGTTGTAGTAACCACCAACAAAATAGTCCAGACAATTCCTGCAGTAAACAATTTCTTCCGCACCGAATAATAGTGCTGCTCCCACGAATCGATAGTTTCCATATGTTCCGGTAACAATATCAAGGCAAACACGTTTAACATTGCCGGATTCGCCAATACCAGTAAAAATTGACCAAATGTCCACGAAACATCTCGCGAAAACCAAAATGTCCAAAATTCCAGCAAACAAGTACCTAGTGTCGCGCATATCCAAATTACATGCGTCCAATAGTGGCCTTTTGCCAATGCGTAGGGTAACCCGGTAACGCAGCGAACAATTGCGAATGACAAGACCAGCGAAAACGCAATGGCTATATATTCAAATAAGGTCATATTCCTTGGCCACGCTGCTGTGGCAATACTTGCGTGTGGGTAATTGAGTAAATAATAATGTAAAACAGAAGGCTATTTTATCAAAAAACAAAATTATAGCTGCTTCCCCATTAAACCCGTATTAATTTCCTATAACCCTTCACGATTTGCTCTTTAACTGAAATATGTAATTGCCATGCTAATAGCTAATAGCTAAAAAGCTTTTCTCGACTCCTATCCAATAATTATTCCCTTATACTGCCTACGCTCAAAGATACCCGCGAATCCCTTTGTAAATTCGCTGCCATAATATAAATACCGTGAACCAGGATTCAAATCAAATTTTTGCCAGCCCAGAATCCATCCTGCAGAGTACCTTCGGCTATGCAAATTTTCGCCCCTCGCAGCAAGAAATAATTCAAACAGTTATCAACGGCAACAATGCACTGGTACTAATGCCCACAGGCGGTGGTAAATCATTGTGCTACCAAATCCCGGCGTTGGCTATGCGTGGCTGCGGAGTAGTAATCTCACCATTAATTGCTTTAATGCAAGATCAGGTAGATGCACTGCGTGAAGTGGGTGTCAACGCGAGCTTTCTAAATTCAACACTGAGTGCGCCTGAGGCCGACAAAATAGAAACTGACTTACTCAATAATAATCTCGACCTGCTATACATCGCCCCAGAGCGACTTAAGACAGACCAAATGATGGAGCTGCTACAAAAAGCAGAAATCTCCCTGTTTGCGATCGATGAGGCACATTGCGTTTCGCAGTGGGGTCACGACTTTAGATCAGACTACCTGCAACTTGGCGTTCTACATGACCTGTTTCCCCGCACTCCCCGGATTGCACTAACGGCTACGGCAGACGAACGCACGCGAAGTGAAATTGCCAAACGCCTTACTCTCGAAAACGCAACGCATTTTGTTACGGGGTTCGATCGACCAAATATTCGATACCGAATCGCCTTAAAAAATAGCCCGCGCAATCAGTTGCTTCTGTTTTTAAAAGAAGAGCACGCCAACGACGCGGGTATCGTCTACTGTTTGTCACGTAAAAAGACAGAAGAAACCGCCAGCTGGCTTAGTGCAGAGGGCTTTAACGCTTTGCCTTATCACGCCGGCTTACCGGCGGCCACACGGGCCAGCAATCAAGCTGCCTTCTTACGCGAAGAAGGGGTCATCGTAGTTGCTACGATCGCTTTTGGCATGGGGATAGACAAACCAGATGTGCGGTTTGTCGCCCACCTGGATATGCCGAAAACAGTTGAGTCTTATTATCAGGAAACTGGCCGTGCAGGTCGTGATGGAGACCCGGCCAATGCCTGGATGGTGTATGGCTTGCAAGATGTCATCAAGCTCCGGCAAATGATGCAAACCTCTGAAGGCAGCGAACAACATAAACGCGCCGAGCAATATCGTCTTAACGCCATGCTCGGTTTATGCGAGATAACTAGCTGTCGCCGGCAAACACTGCTTAACTATTTCGGTGAGCATCTGGCCGAGCCCTGCGGAAATTGCGATACCTGTCTTGAGCCTGTTATCACTTGGGACGGAACCGAGGCGGCCCAAAAAGCACTAAGCGTCGCTTACCGGACCGGCCAAAGATTTGGTGCCAACCATCTAATAGATGTGCTCGAAGGCAATAGTACTGCTAGGATTAATCAGTTTGGCCATGACAAGCTATCCACTTTTGGTATTGGAACTGAACTCAATGCCAATGGTTGGCGCTCGGTATTTCGACAGCTGGTTGCAAGAGGTTACCTAACGGTAGATGTGGAAGGCTACGGAGCCTTGCAACTGGATGAGCAAGCCCGACCACTATTGCGCGGCGAACAAAAAATCAAACTCCGCAAGGATACTCACAAAGCCAGCAAGGCCAAACAGGTTCGCCAAAAACCATTGGCGGACAATATCAACCCAGAATTATTTGAGGCATTAAGGGCGCGTCGCACCAAGCTCGCAAAGCAACAAAGCGTGCCACCCTATGTGATTTTTCACGATAAGACTTTACTAGAAATAGCTGAATATATGCCGCAGGATATGGAACAATTCAGTCAGATTAACGGAGTAGGTGATAGTAAATTAGAAAAATACGGCGAAGAGTTTTTAGCAGTAGTCCAAGAAGCAAGCTAGCCCTATCGCCAAGCCAGCGCCACATAGCAACCACAAACGCAGCTCCCGTGGCCTAACAATCAGTAAATAGAAATCAGAAAACCTTACAGTTCTAGTCCAACGCAGGAGTAGAATGTTTCTCAACTATTACTAACTAGTGTTACGCAAACAATGGACCATTACTTTAATCGACGTAAACGGCACCCAGGTTTAAAAGTTCGGGGCATCTGCATTGCTGGACTTCTCGTTCTTGCAAGTTGGGCTGGCAATGCCATTGCTGAATTCGAACAAGTAGCTCCTGATCTGTATTTTAATTACGACCACGGCGGCAGCAATTCAGCGATTCTAATCACAGAAGAAGGCGTGCTTGTAGTAGACACCCGTATGCACCCGGACGATGCCGAACTCTTACTAGCAGAAATTCGCACCCATACTGATGCTCCAATAAAATATGTAATTAATAGCCAGTTTCATGGCGATCACTATATGGGTAATAAAGTATTTGCCCGTGAAGGTGCCACCTTCATCGCGCATACCGATACCAAAGCCGTGATTTTAGAACGCTTTGAGTACGAAGTTAATTCACGTCCGTTTGCAAGCCGCGGGCAAGATTCATCCGAGGTAGAACTAGTACTACCTGATATTCTTTTTAACACCCAATTGAATTTAACGTTGGGCGGACGCACCATAGAGCTGTTGTATATAGGTGCCGGCCAAAACGAAGGAGACACCCTAGTTCACTTTCCACACGCCAGAGCCATGCATTCGGGAGGAGTATTCCATAACCGCAGCTGGGCTAATACCTCATACACTCCATCGTTTGATGGGTGGGTAAACGTACTAACTGCGATGCAAGACATCGATGTCGACACCTATCTTCCACCCCACGGGCCACTCGCGACAAAGAAAGACCTAGAAGCGTTTACTCAATTTATTGCCAAATTAAACTCAAGCGTTAAATCTGCCGTAACCGCAGGCACACCGCTGGCCGAGATGTTACAAAACCTGACCTTTGATGAATACAGCGAGTGGCGTGGCTATGATCGCCGCGAACGGAATCTAACGGCCATGCATGAACTTATGACCACTGGCGAAGCTCAGTATTTCGTACCAAACGAGCGAGCCGCACCGATACCATCGCAGTAGACTACAAGTAAGCTCGCATTACGCTAACATTAAAAAATAGAAAAACCGGATAACAACAATGCCAGTGCGAGCCGCCTACCTAGGCGTCATACTAATTTGGTCGACTACCCCACTCGCGTCACAGTGGAGTATGCAGTCAGGATTTCTTTTTGCGTTAACCGCCCGTTTAAGCATCGGCGCTGTGGTCGCAATACTTATGATCATACTAATGCGCAAAGAGGTAGAACTGCACCGCAAAGCGCTGACCGGCTATGCGATAGCAGGCGTCACTCTTTGTTTGGCCATGGGATCCATGTACTGGGCCATGCAACATATCCCATCGGGATGGGTATCTGTTCTTTTTGGTTTGTCTCCGATCATTACCGCTGTTCTGGCATGGATGTTTCTGGATGAGGGTAAGCTAAACTTGCTCAGTCTGGCAGGTATTCTGTTCGGATTATTGGCTTTATTTCTGATCTTTTCATCGAGCCTGAACTTCACTCCTGCAAGCAGTGCCGGAGTAGCAGCCGGAGTTTTTAGCACCTTTTCGCATGCTGCCAGCGCAGTGTGGCTAAAGCGTCTGCAACCAGTTAAATCCGGTTTGGTATTAAGTACTGGTGGGATGTTGATTGCGGTACCAATCCTAATTATCGTCGGATCATTTATCGGTACCGACTGGACTCCCGCACTAAGCATGCGTGAAGTGAGTGCAATTATATATCTCGGTGTTGTTGCATCCGCAGTCGGATTCTCTCTGTATTATTTCGTATTGCGAAACGTGTCTGCTACCCGTGTATCACTGATCACCCAGATAACTCCGGTCGTTTGTTTGATTCTTGGAAGCTGGCTTAACAACGAACCCTTGGTCGCCAATGTCTGGATCGGCACGGGATTAATTAGCTTTGGCCTCTTGATGTTCGAGCTTGGTCAACGCAAGATGATTGCACCAATAAGGGCAGCCCGGTAATTCCAAATTAATTAATGCCCCCCCAGCACGAGGATGTACGCCCCGCAGCATGCAGCTAGAAAATGAAAGGCGCAGGATGAAATGGTAAGGCGTGCTACAGACGCTACCAGCCCCCTCTTTCACCTTTATAATTCACCATCCGGCCACTGTCTTCCATGGTCATTTCGTCAATTACGTTAATCAAGCCGCCAACAGCCACATCTACTTTCACCATCCTGTCTTCAGGTATCAGGCCGTGATCCAGATTTTTCTGCGACCAAACTACACCAGGATTAATCGCAGCGACGATAACACCATCTTGTTTTAAGTCTTTGGACAAAGTCAGCAGCACCATGTGCAAGCTCGCTTTGCTCATTCGATACCAGTAGCCACCGCCATAGGGCGGGCCGGCACCAAACGTACCTAGATTGGATGACATGGCTACGACCACCCCACGATCGCTCGCTCTTACGTTGTCAACAAAAGCTTCTGTCACCGCTAGCGCTCCTAATCCATTCGTACGCATAATGGTTTCAAATGAGTCGTAATCCAAAGTCCCCAATGCCTGCGAGGGCCCACTAAAGTCCCCTCCATAGCCTGCATTATTCAACAACACGTCAATCTGCTGCCCTCGAAGTTTTGCCCCCAAGGCACGCACCGAATCCAAAAGCGTAATATCCATATATTCGATCATTATCTTTGGATAATCTGCCTGCAGTTCAAGCAATGATGCTGGCGGGGTGTCACGCCTATGAACCGCAATAACGTCCCAACCTTTGGCGGCATACTGAGTGGCGAACTCGAAGCCGATACCCGCATTGGCTCCTGTAATCATTACCGTCTCGGCAGTACTTACACTGCTATACATACCACTAAAAATAAAAATCAGTGCTGAAATTAAGCGATACGTTTTTATTCTGTTGATCAATCCACTCATTACTATGAACCTCTTCCTTTATTGAATACTAGACAGGTTGATTTCCAAATAGTATCACCCCCATACATTTATAGAACAGCTCTGTATAACAAGCTAAAGCTGTTTGCTTAGGGTTAACATAGCAGTCTTGGGTGTATAGAAAAGTAAATACTCGGCCGTTCCACCCTACAGATTGAGCAAAAGCTTATCTTCTAATCTATAAACCCCCTGACTAAAGCAACCCTGTGCCTAAAGTATCAAAGCATAAAAAAGAGGCCAACTTTCGTTAGCCTCTTCTGTTACCTAAGGCGCATTTGCGCTAGCTTTCAATGCTGATAAACGCCAGCAGCCATTCTGCTTAAGCCAACGCAGTACTATATAAAGCTAATAATCTAGACCAAGCTTTTTCAGCTTGAGCTTCGTTATAAACCGGTGAATCAGGCGGGCACCAGCCGTGCAGCGTGCCTTCATACACTTCGATTTCTGCAGGTACACCAGCAGCGGCATAAGCTTCTGCAAGCACTGTTTTTGCTTCCGGTTGTTTTTCATCATCGTTCTCAGCTACCGCATGCAAAATATGTGCTGGAGTTTTGGGAATCAACAAATGCGGACTATCGTCACCGTCAGTCACCAAGCCACCGCCGTGGAACGATGCCGCAGCTCCGACACGATCTGGCATAGCAGCAGCCGTCCGCATAATTAACGGCCCACCCATACAATACCCAGCAGTCCCAACTTTACGGTTGGTATCCACGCTGTCTTGTTGATCTAACCAAGTGATGTAGTCTGTTGCATCAGACATCGCCGCATCTTGAGTCAATTTTCCAGCCATTCCAAACAAAAACGCACGCGTTTCAGGATCAGAAAATTCAGCTTCAGGCCCAACGACGGGTGCTTTCATATCTCGATAGAATGGATTCACTGCCAGCACGGAATATCCAGACTCCGCTAAACGTTTAGCCATGGCTTTAATCGCTGGTCGCAAGCCTTTAATATCCGACCAGTAAACAATAGCCGCATGTGAACCACTATCCGGGCGCACAAAGTAAGAGTCAGAAACACTTCCATTAGCCATCGGAACATCGACATCTGATTCAGTAACGGATTGCGCATTAGCTGCCTGCGGTAGCATTGCCGCCAGACTAGCCGCTACCGACAACTTACCAAAATCACGTCGATTAAAACTGCCTCCATTTTTAATAAACTTCGCATTATCTTTTTCGGTTAACTCATCACACATAGTTCTGCTCCAAATGGTTTTGATTGATCATGAAATTATACTACCAAAACTAAGCCAAAATCGTTAAGCCTAATCACGTAGCTCGAAAATTAAGGTATTCTGTTACCGAATGTTACTGGTCTTTGTCATGTTCTACTAACGCCTCTGGTCTAAAATAAAAACAGACAACATTGGAGCACAACATGAAACAACTGTTAAATCGACTGACTCAAAGCCCACGCGTTGTATCCGTCTCACTACTCATAACACTTGCTTGCGCCACGTATACTGCCAGCGCTCACCACGGCTGGAGCGGTTACACCGAAGACTTCAACATGACAGCACAGGTAGTAAACCTTAGATTTGGTAACCCGCACGACCAAATTTGGGTAGAAGATGAGCAAGGCAGCGAATGGAACTTTTTACTCGCACCACCAGCACGAAATCGAAAATTCGGATTTGATGAGAATATTATTGCTATTGGCGACACCGTGGATATTTTTGGTCAACGATCCAAAACCGAAACTGAAGGCAAAGTCCACGTAATGAAAAACGCCACCGGAGATACTATTTATACCTACTACTACGATAGCGGCCAAACCAGTCTGGAACGACAGGGCCGCTAATTCTGCAATTAAATTGAAAGAACCAAACAAATAGAAAATCGAGCTTAATAGTACGCCCCTAATGTGGTCATCTTATCCATATCGGGGTACAGCACCGAGACTCTGGCTTGACCAGAGTCTCGAATACCAAACCATACGGCACCATCACGCGTTAGTTCTATTTTCGGAAAGGATGTTTTCCGGGGGTATGGGTAGTAGCTATATGCCTCCGACCTCGGGTCGAATTTAACGATGCCCGTCCTGCCGTCCCCAACCCAGACATTGCCCAGCCTATCGACCTGCAGCGCATAAGGCGCCCCGAATTCTATCGACATATCGAATAGATCATGCTCACCAGTATTTGGGTCGTATTTGCCGAGTTTTCCATGGCTATGTACACCGTACCAAATAGCGCCATCAGGGGCCTCATCTAAACGCCTCATGATGCAGCCCCCGGCTGACGGATCGCCTAACGCGTTATATGTAGAAAATATTTCGGTCTTTGGATCAAACATCGTCAATTCACAACGTTGCACAGTAGCAAACCAAACCTTGTCTGAGGAGTCCACAGTTATGCCATAACCGTACCCAGCTTCGCTCTGAATTGGAGGTTTATAGAGCGTGATTTTCTCAGTCTCACGCTCCCAGACACCAAGATGATTTCCGGACATAACGCTGAACCAAATATTTTGCTTTGAATCAAGTGCTGGTGTGTGGATTGCACCCCCAAGAATTAAATTATTTACATTTGCAGAGTACTGCAACATTTCTCCTGTGTCGGGGTTCAATCGCCCCAGGGTTAAGCCAAATTCTCGCAGCCACCAAACGTCACCGTCCTCATCTACTAGCAACCCATGAGGATCAAGGTCGCGCTCGTCCAACATTAAATAATCGCGCATCGCTCCGGTACGCGGATCAAGCTTACCGACCCGATTGTGGGTACCTCGATCAGTGAACCAAACATTTCCATCATGATCGAAGTGCGGATCTTGCACTTGCCGCCGGTCGCCACTCCCGTCGATATCGGGATTGGGTAAAACGAAATATTGAACGTACATTGCCTTTGCAAGCGCGGATTCGTCAACAAGTATCTCTGACTGATCAAAGTTCTCCAGAGCACGACGATTGCTATCCGGACCAAAATTCTCAGTTAGGTAGTCCAGGATGAGATTGCGATCTCTATCAGATATCGTATTCGTTACCGTGATCTCGATGTCACCCATAGGATGTGCAGATAATGTACTGGCGGCAACTAAATCAGACATTCCGGGAATCCTGGCGTTATGGAAGGTACCCCGAGGGCCTCCAATATTGATCAAGGTGTCTAATCCCCGCGCCCACTGTTCTCGGCTCCACTGATAATTACTCAAACGCAAATCGTAGACCGGAGCCGACTGCGTATGACAGTAGCTACAATACTTTTCGACCGCATCTCGGCCTGGCCCAGGCGGGTACAACGCGTCGTAGGCCACCGACGTTACATCATCTTCGCTACTATTCTGCGCGGCTGACTTTTCCACGCGGGCCGAAAAGTCTGCACTCGTATCCTGACCCACATCAATGGTCACAGTTTGCATATCTGCAGAAAAACCGGGTTTATGGATGCGAACTTCGTAAACGCCCGGGAAGAGGTTTTTTGCTCGGTAACGACCATCCACGGCATAAACCACGTACTGTATATGCTTGTCGACGTTTAATGCATGAACCTGCATGCCAGAGGTGGGCGAAGGAGTCTCGATCGAACCAGAGAGCGAACCCATTCCGTCCAATAGCTGTGCGTTTACAACTCCCGGCAATAGCAATATTGTTGATGCCATCAATATACCGACCAAGTATTCGCTAATTCTTCTATTCATCCGCGCCCTTAATGTAATTACTTCTCTAAGCAAGAGATCAATATACACCATGATTTTTCACTAAATGAAAATCACTAAAGTATTTTGGACCAGAATCTGAAAACCGCCATTTAATCCTTTGACAGGGTTTTATAGAATTTCTTAAATTGGGCTTTGCCAGATATGATGATCACTGGTGTACTCGCTTGATTCAGAAAAAACCAGAAAAAGAAAGCTCCGTTGTCGGACGTAGGTGAAGTTTAATCACACTTAGTTTAATCACACTTATAGTATCGATGTACACATGCTGATATTTTTTAAAACCTGGAGGCATTCCCATGACTCATCCTAGACGATCATTTATAAAAGGCATCACCGTAGCAGCCGTTTCGGCACCAATATTAACCTCCACATCGATTACTGCTCAGGAACAAAACGCCATCACAGGTGCTTTCGCCACCAATCTAGAGCTTAAACCTCTGCGATTCGACCCAGCTGATTTAGATGGGCTCTCTGAACGCCTGATGACATCACACTGGCAGAATAATTACGGCGGTTCCGTGCGAGCATTGAATACGATTAAACAGAGAATCTCAGAAGCACTAGCAGACGACTCGACACCAGCCTTTGTTTACAACGATCTAAAGCGCGAACACTTAATGCGAACTGGCTCGGTGGTTTTGCATGAACTGTATTTCGATAATATTGCCGCGCCAAGTAATCGCGATGCAGAATTGGATAGCAATCTAACCAAAGCATTTGGCAGTGTGCAAAACTGGGAAAAAGAATTCCGCCGTATCGGAGGCGGCTTAGGCGGAGGGTCCGGATGGGTGATGCTAGCCTGGAATACACACGCGCAAACATTGGAAAACTATTGGATGTGGGATCATATGCACGCGCCCGTTGCTTCCGTTCCAATTTTGGTTATGGATATGTACGAACATTCCTACCACATGGACTATGGCGCAGCCACCGCACAGTATATTGATGCTTTCTTGCGTAACGTTAATTGGACAGAAGTGGCTACTCGATTAAATAGTGCGATAGAGCATGCATAGCACACAACACGAATACTGATCATCACCCTGTCGGCAGCCCGGTTCTGCCCTTGGCCACTAATCCTTATATCCGAAGAATCGTACAATCAATGGAGTCTGACCCTAACGGTTTCGATAGTTGATTTATGGGTGTTTATTATGGATAGTTAATTCTGATCATTTGTCTAACGCTAGCGAATCGCTACAATTTGCCCAACGCCTCCCACTGCCATTTCTCTATACCCTAAATCGTTGAAAATATGTTTGGATTATTCAAAAAAAAACCTCGTATACCCAGTGCCCTGCTGTTGAAAAACCTGGACTCGCCTGTTGCAGATAAAGAAATCAACAGACCAGAGTTGGAAATCAGAGGCTGGCTGGCTTTTAACCACCAGTTTGACGTTAAAAATCTCAAGCTTACGCTCGAAACGGGAAAATTGTCGCTACCCGTAGCAGAGGAAGATCGACCAGAAATTGCAGAAGGATTACCCAACGAGTTCGTATACGGATTCAATACTTTTTTCGATATACACGAAGACCTACAAGCGGGCGATTCACAATGGGCGAACGAACCTTATTTAAAAATATGTTGGCCCGATGGCGAAGAAACTCTTCCCGTAAAGTTCAAGTTAGATCCCGACGTAGACAGTGCCCCAAGCTACTTTCATTCAAGCGACAAATCGCATGCCAATGCCCAGATTGACGACGCTCAATTAAGCAGTTGGCGTGAAAACGGATTTATTCTGCTGGAAGGATTTTATTCCGGAACTGAAATCGATGACATAACGACAATACTGGAATCGGCGTGGGACAATCGTAGCCAATTTTCGGCTCAGGTTAGTGTTGACCAATATATTGGTACCGATAAAGAAGAGCGACGCAGTTTTGCAGAAGCTGACCCAAAGATTCGAAACACTCCATACAAGCTAAACGATTTGTATTTGGAATCTGATCGTCTTCGGGATTACATAATGGGACAACGGCTGCGTGATTCCCTAGTGCCCTTGATCGGCGGCACCCCCATGATATGCAACTCCTTGAGTTTTGAATATGGATCGCAGCAACAAGATCATTTTGATACCTTTTTTATGCCGCCCCTAACGAGGAACAGAATGGCAGCATCATGGATAGCGTTGGAAGATGTCGATAAAGATGCTGGCCCACTTCGTTATTATCCTGGCAGCCATAAAATTCCGCCCTATCGCTTTAAGAGTGGCCGCTACAATCTAAACTTGGCTGAGCACGCTGAGTGTTATCAATACATCGACGGTGAGCTTGCGTCCCGCAATTTGGAACCGGTTGAATTCAGCGCAAAAAAAGGCGATGTTTTTATTTGGCATGCGCATCTATTGCACGGTGGATTACCTATCAATAATCCTGATTTGAACCGCCGCTCGCTCGTCACGCACTACTTTTGTCAGGAAGATTGGGACGAATACTATTACAAAGAATATAAACCCGGATATTATTATCTTAAACGTACCTAAAGCCGAGTGTTAAATGATCGAAACGGATAATCAGTAATTATCATTAGGTTTATATGAAACACCAAAAACTAAGCTGTAATGAGTTGAAAAAATCACTAACGCAGCTTAATAGTGAAAATACTGTTCGTTGGTATTTGGAAGACGAAAAGCTAACTAAAACTTTCAAATTTGATGATTTCAATTTGGCGTTCGAATTCATGACCAGGTGCGCCACCTACGCAGAACAAGTCAATCATCATCCTGAATGGTATAACGTATATGGCACCGTTAAAGTTCAGCTGACGACACATGATGCATCAGGCATTACTTTCAAAGACTTTGCCATGGCCACCAAAATGGATAGTTTTGGATGTATCGGCTAGCTAAGACTAATTAAGGCCTGTAGTACGTTACATGTTGTTGTCTTATGGATAGCTAGATTTTAGCTAGCTAACTCTTAGCAGACCCTATTATTGTGTACCCAGAGCAGCAATCAGATAAACAAGAAATGATACGCCGCTAACAATCGTACGCACCCAATGTTTCGGCCCCCACTGCTTTAAAAGCTCTCCTGTTGCATCAGAATCCGGATCATTTTCTGGCCCTAGCAGCACGTCGTTAACCGGCTTGATGAAGAACAAAGTAATGGGTATGAAGGATAAAAGTAGTAAAGCACCAACTAACCACATCGCAGACGCGCTCAGATACCAAACGATTAATCCAGCGATTGATCCGGCGAGCGCTGAAGCGATTTGCATTGGCGCTGCACGCTTGTACATAGGTGGAAAAAATCTAGCGGCAACGGACGTACCCGCTTCTAGTGCCGCCGGATGTTGTCCCACTGAAATATAGAATGCTGCACCAAAGAAAGTGCCACAACCAAATAAGGCAATCGCTTGAAGAATCATTTGCTATTCCTATTTTGATGCCGAACCGCTAAGGCACACGGCGACGACGGTAGATAGGTTTCCACCATACCAGCATTTTTACTCATGTTTTTCCATAACTGAAAGATGACTCAAACCTTACCTTCCAGTATTTATGCCAAGAAAGAGCTTTAGCAGAAATAGCAGCTTAATTGATTTACAATTTGGCAAGCCACTTAGCAAAAAAATTGAAGGAGTCCCATGCTTCGTACTGCGGCATTCACCGTTACATTAGTTGTCACTTTGCTGGTATCAGCCTCCAGCTTTGCCCACCATGGCTATGGCGGCAGATACGACCAGGAAGTTGTCCAAGAGCTGGAAGGCGTGCTAACCGATGTTCTATGGCGAAACCCGCATGTGCGCTTAATCATCAAAGATGCTGAAGACGAACTTTGGGATATCGAAGCAGGCTCCCCCACTGTGATGTTACGTCGTGGAATTACCGAAGACATGGTGAAAACTGGCGAGCAGATACGCATCGCCGGTTTGGGTTCTATGCGTGGTCTCAATGAGATGACCGCCAGTAATATTTTACTAACCTCAGGTGAAGAACTTATGCTTACAAGTGGTTCTAAACCGCGTTGGCAAACAAATAACTTGATTGGTGGCGGTAACTTTTTAACCAATGCAGTTGGCGACAGTACTCAACCAGAACTGGGTATATTTCGGGTTTGGAGTACGGTGGTTAGAGACCCGGCAAGTAAGGGTATTTACCCGGAAGCTGCTGACCCTGCGTTATCGTATCGGTATCCGCTCACCCCCGCTGCGCTGACCTATTTGGAAAACTTTGACCCCGCAACAGATAACCCTTTGGAAGCCTACTGCGTGAGCAAAGGCATGCCCATGGTTATGGATCAACCTTTCCCAATGGAATTTGTCGATATGGGCGATACCATTATCGCTCGGTTGGAAGAATACGACACGGTGCGTACGATCTACATGGGCGACGCAACAACTGATCCAACCGAAGCATCGCTATTGGGGTTTTCTACCGGAAAGTGGGATGACGACACGCTGGTAGTCTCTACTAAACAAATTAGCTGGCCCTACTTCAGTCAAATGGGCGTTCGCCAGAGTGAAAATATAGTATTGGAAGAACGCTTTACGCCTGTGAAAAACGGTAGTCGCCTGAATTACAAATTAATCGCAACGGATGCGGCGACGTTTACCAAGCCCGTGGTATTGGAAAAGTACTGGATTTGGGATCCTAGCGTTGAGGTAGTGGAGTACCGCTGCACCGAGTAACACTTTAAACTATTTAAGCTGTTAAGAACTGAACTTGACCAATAACCACCGACCATAAGCGATGACTGTATAGGCTGCTGCGTAAAATTGAGACACATGCTTTATAATATTTGATACTTATAGAGTTCGCGGGCAAAGCGTGTGGTTAAGTTAGTCAAAGAAGATGTAAAAACAAAGGAAGTACTGGATTGGAAAGGGTTGCATGTTTTTCATTTCCCTTTTTCTTCGTGTTCTCAAAAAACACGGATTTTTCTCAACCTTAAAGGTCTGAAATGGAAATCCCATTTAGTTGACCTGATGGCAAATGAAAATGTGCAGCCATATTATATGGGCATCAATCCTCGCGGCCTTGTTCCAACGCTCGTCGATGACGGCGACGTTCATATCGAGAGTAATGACATCCTCACACATCTTGAGCAGAAATATGAGGAACCTGTTCTAATTCCACAGGACAAAGCCGCACTAGCTGCTGAGTTACTGAAGCTGGAAAATGACCTGCATCTTGATTTGCGAGCGTTAACTTTTCGGTTTGTATTTAATTTACCTGAATCACCCAAAGGGGCGGCAGAACTAGATGCCTATGCACAGGAGGGTTCTGGAACTGTAGGCGGGAAAAAAGATAGTCAGGTTGATGTGGAAATCAACTTTTGGAAAACTTTCGCCAGCGAAGGCGTCACTGACGAAGTCGCAACTAGAGCAGCCACCAACTTCAAGCGCGTTTTTAGTGACATCGACGAGCGATTGGCCAAAACGCCTTATCTGTTAGGTGATTCATTAAGCGCCGTCGACATAGCGTGGTTCATTTATACCAACCGGCTGGAACATGCAGCTTACCCGTTTGACAGGCTGCACCCCAATCTCTGGGCTTGGTACAATAAATTATTGCAGCGCGAGGAATTCGCCAACGAAATCGTCTTGCCGCCGCCCGTTGCTGAAGCAGTCGCAGCGACTCGTGCCCAGCATGCTGCTGAAGGCATATCGCTAGAGCAAGTAACGGGGATTTAAACCGCGGTTGATCCTGTTTGTTAAGGTTGTATTCAACGATGCTAACATCGGGTGGCAGAACAAAAGTCGCAATGGCAAACCTTTTATTTACATCACTATGTTCGGTACCCATTCAATGCAGACACCTTATATTTTGAATGAGTTCTTATCCGATGATAATAAAAGGGTATAACTTCTATGATCATTACTCGGAAAGCCCCTCAAACCTGCACCCTCGATCGAAGACATTTTATCCGCAATGCTTCAATGTTGGCGGCTAGCTCCTTGGTACCCTCCAAATCATTTGCAACAAGTCTAGAGTCTGATCTTACGGCTCTAACGGCCGGTGCCTTGTCCACAGCGATTCGTCAAGGGGATGCCAGTTGTGTCGAAGTAATGGAAGCCTATCTGCAGCGAATTCATCGTTACAATCCCGTATATAACGCTATTGTTAGCTTAGTGAATGATGATAATTTATTAAACCAAGCCAGAGTGGCTGACCAAGAATTGGCACGCGGACACTACAAGGGCTGGATGCACGGTATGCCCCATGCAGTAAAAGACTTAACTCCTGTGGCCGGTTTACCGTACACCAGCGGATCACCAATGTTTTCCCAGCGTATAGCCGAAGTAGATAGTGAGTTGGCTGCACGTATACGCGGAGCTGGTGCAGTCTTCATTGGCAAAACCAATACGCCGGAATTCGGTTTGGGTTCTCAG
>DNHK01000061.1 GCA_003485905.1 Gammaproteobacteria bacterium
TTTATCTTTTGGCGACGCCGGCAATCAGTGTCCGTGGTCTTGGCTGAGGGCTAAATATCGTTAACCAAACCTTTTAATGCTGCTAATAAAAAAAACCTCATCCCTTTCGGGTTGAGGTTTTTATGTTACTGCAGGCGTCAGTGGAAACAACGTTCCAACTAATTGGTTATTAAGTTTTTGATGCCTTTTCAGCAACATTCCAACGCACCATATTTTCCGCTCTCAACCGGTTGATAAACAGTGCATAGCGACTTTTCTCTTCTTTCCACTCTTCTAACCACTGCGCGCCAGTTCGCTCCGCATCAACAAATACCGCGTTGGTAATCATCATTGGAATTAACACCGATAAATGGACGACCAAACTGGTGACGGTGCTATAACCTAACCAACCAAGGTGGTATGAGGCGATAAAGCCAAACGAGACACTCCATATGGTGAATAACACCAGCATAAAATAGGCTTGTAGTCGTGCATCTGGGATGTACTTTAAAGGATTGAATCTTACATCCATAATTCTGCGCCAAAGGTAAACCATTAGCATCACTGATCGTCTAAACAGGGTGGGCTTGTTCATATTATTTTTCCTCTTTTAATTGTTTGCTTACCTCTATTAGTATTAACGGCTTCTTCAGCCCTGACTCAAGTCAGTTTTGAGTCGCCGATATAACTAATATCAAACAAATTTATTATTTTTGAGAATATCCCTCACCGCCTTAAACATTGCGTTTACGCGACGTATTAGTCTATACGGTCATTTTTCTGAATTAGTTCACAAATGCATCTTATTACGCATAGGTTTAGCGTCCTTGTGCGATCAAAGCAGCTATTTACTCATCATGTTAAAACCCATGGTATTCGACAAAACTACTGTTTTCAGCGCGGGTCGAGCGCACATGGTTTGCGACGAAGCTATCGTCGGGATAACCCATCGCGATACAGATCATAATATTCTGATCATCTGGAATATTGGCATGCTCACGAACAACATCAGACTGCATAATGCCCTGCCCATTAATGACACATCCGATGCCTCGTTCCCAGGCCGCTAGCACAATACCGTAGGCCAGAGACCCCAAACCAAAATGAGTAATCGCGGCCGGCTCTAGATACTTGTCGTAAGTTAGCACCAGCGACACTGGCGCATCAAATTGGCGGAAGCCCCGTAACATCCAATCCATGCGCTTTTCTTTATCATCGCGCTCAATGCCCATGGCCTCAAATAATTGAACAGCGACATCGATTTGATTTTTCCGATGCCCTCCTTCGTAGTCTTCTTTATAAGGGAAATCACGGACATGAGGCTTGCCCGCTAAGGTATTTTTGGTATTGCCTTGGCGAATTTTATCCAACACATCACCGGCTACGGCATGAATATGCCAGGTTTGTGTGTTGTAAGAGGTAGGCGCCCACTTTGCGGTGTTGATAATGTCATCAACCACCTCTCTAGGGACAGGTTTGTCCTGGAAACCTCGCGTACTTTTTCGCGACTGAGAAAACTGAGTGAAATTCATAAGATTAGCCTTTTAAGAAAAACATGTTATGACACCAATAATGCCATAATAGTTTAGATAGGCAAATCTCTTTCTGGGGTGCGTAACTGCTATCGCATCATGGGACAACACCCACCACCACGTGGCGGGTGTTTTTATGCTTGGAGGCGGCGGGAATTATTTTTCCTTGGCCATTGTTGTCATATGGGTACTCGATAAGTTTTAAACTCTTAATCCTGAGTGAAATAGATATCCCTAATATAAATAGTCTTATCTGGGTCACGAGTGGTACCCAGTATGGATAGAATATTGCCGACATTGCCTAAGTTACCACCCTTATCTAGTTCAGCCATCGGGATTTTATAATCACGCCATTGGCTACCGACAAGGTAAGGAGTATTGGGACCAAACTGGACAAAGTTGTTGACCTGATTACCATCTTCCCAGCGCCCGCTTTGATAACCAAGAGCAAAAGACACATTGGAATCACCACGAATAGTCAGGTGAAGATGGCCAGATGTAAATTGAGACAGGTTCTCACCAGTTTTGGCCTGAAGCTCAAATCCAGCACCCCAGCCCCACGGCGCACCCTCTCGAGTCAGGATTGAAACAACTCCTTCAGGTGACATTTCTATACCGACAGTTCCCTCCCAAGGCTGCAATTTTAAAATGGCGCTTGGATAGGTCATATCATTGTCTGCAGAAGGCTTCATGTTACTGTGGGTTAGCAGGTAGGTTCCCGCATTGACCGGCTTGCCGGTTATCAGTGCGTCGTTCACTGTGGTGATCTTGCGAACCGGCATGGTGCTCTTAAACGGAGGGTTGAGCACGTCCTTTAACAGCGCCGCTTCGTCGCCACCGTAGCTTTTAACCAGAGGTTTGCCACCGCGAGTCAGACCGTCGAAGCGACCTTCATCAAACAGTTCCCACAGGGCGTATTTCGCTTCGTTGTTTAGCCTGACAAAACCAAAGTGGTTTTCTGAACCCTCTGGGTTACTGGCGTGCTTCCACTGCTCATCAAACCCTTCAAAATAAAACAACGAGATACCCGCCGCATCAGTCCACTCACGCATAAACTCATAAAACAGCTTAGCCTTATATTCATCGGCCGCCTTTGAACCACTGGCACCATAGGAGATATTATCCATGGAGGCCCAGCCGGTCTCGCCAATATGGATAGGCTTTTTAATGCCCAGACTATCGAGATAATCGACTACACCTTGGTACTGCGACTGTGCATATTCCACCGCGCGCTTCATGGTGCCCGCCATCATTTCCGGTCTCGGCAGCTGTTCCTCATGAGGTAGCACACCCCAGTAATCCTGATTGTAGTAAGAGTCGTGAAAAGGATAAGTATGGGCTGAAACAAAATCGACTGCCTTGATCAGCGCGACCAGATCTTTTGTGTGGTACTGCTCACCCTTGCCACCCCAGGACTCATAATTGTCTGAACTGGTAATCCAAACATCGCGAGAAAGACGCTCTTCCTTTTTCAGCACCTGCAGATGATTAACCCATTTTAGAATTGTCTTGGGAAAAACAAAGTAGTTGGTCGCCCACTGCACCATTGCCTCATTGCCGACGGCAATCGCTTTAACAATATCCGGGTACTGATTCGCCAGCTCGACTGCTTTGTTGATTTCAGTGGTGTTATTTTTAACATTGCCTTGAGTGTGATCGACGTTGTTACTCCAGGAATTTCTAGCTTCAATCCAGGCACCGAGCATAACGTACATTTCAAATTCTGGGTCCGTATCTTTTAACTGACGGATCGCCTGCAGCAGTCGTTCGGCCATTGGGAATTGCGACGTATTGTAAGTACGCAGAACTTTGATACCCATCGCAGAGAGTATCTGCATATCCTCAGCCAATTCATCGACGCTTGGCGCATCATCGCGGGAGATACCGCGATAGCCACCATAGGACATCGCCGGATAGTTCGCGTTGCCAAATATTTCGGCTGCCGAAGGTCCGTTTTCTGTATGACTGTGACTTAATGCAGGCTCACTGGAAAATAGAAACCCAATAGAGAGAAGGAGTAAAAACAACGTTGGTAATTTAATCACGGTGACAATTAACCTTTGGTTGATGAATAAAATGTAATAGCAAAAATGTAATAGCAAAAGTGTAATAACAGTGGCGGAGATTATAGGACTCAGCATTGGTTATATCAAAGTGTACGTTTTAACCCTCAAACTTATAGGTCGAAAATTTATTCCATCGACGGTATTGGCAAACAGGATATTCGATAATTACTTTTGAACAGAAGATTTAATTGCCGTCTTGTTCTCGTCTAGTGAACA
>DNHK01000120.1:0-4385 GCA_003485905.1 Gammaproteobacteria bacterium
CTTCCACCAAAAACCGTTTGTGATAAAAACCGGTAAGCGCATACATTAAAGTAGCGAATAGCGCCGCCGCCACAGGTAAAGCGATAGATGCGCTCTGAGACATCGCATCATCCCCGTACAAAACCCACACCCCAGTAAATCCAAGCAATATCCCTAGCAATGCGACTTTTGATACCTTTTCACCAAAAATGAGAAAACCTAGAAGCACTGTCCAAATTGGGATTGTTGCATTCAAAATAGATGCGAAACCTGAAGTCACGTACGCTGCGGTGAATGCAAATAGTGAAAAAGGAATACTCGAAGCCAAAAGACTCAAGACGAAAATATGCCGCCAGTGATGTTTAATCTTCAGTAAGCTGCCCCGTAGATAAACCATAGGCAGTAAAATAAGTCCCGCGGCTAAAGTGCGCACAAACACCAACGCGAATGCTCCAAATTCTGGAACTGCCAGTTTAATAAACAGGAAAGAAGACCCCCATACCGCAGACAGTAGCAGTAGCTCTAAAAATTGATTTAGTCGCAAACGATCCTCAGCAAAGTATCGAGTTAGTTCGTAATGAATGCATCCGCAATGTAACATTAGCGCGGCGTCACTCTAAATTATTAAGCACACAAATCGAGTAATAAAATGAAAACAAAGGTAGGTATTAATGGATTTGGTCGTATTGGCAGACTCTTTTTACGCGCTGCCTGGGCAAACCCCAATATTGAGATAATTCAGGTTAATGATCCGGGAGGAGATAATACCGGATTCGCTCATCTACTAAATTTTGATTCAGTACACGGGCAATTTACATTTGAAGCAATCGTAAATTCGAAAGGTTTTGAAATAGATGATTCGCTAGTCAGTTGTTCTCATAACAGAGCCATTGATGACACCGATTGGTCTGGATGTGATATCGTCGTCGAGGCGTCTGGTCGTATGCGCAAGAGTTCGCTGTTGCAGGCGTATCTCGATCAAGGAGTAGATCATGTGGTCGTAAGTGCTCCGGTAAAAGAAGAAAGCGTGCTCAACGTAGTAATGGGGGTAAACGATCATCATTTCGACCCAAAACAACACCCTATTGTGACTGCCGCATCTTGCACAACTAATTGCCTCGCACCCATCGTGAAAGTTGTATCGGAAAACTACGGTATTAAGCACGGCTCCATGACCTCTATTCACAGCGTTACTAACACCCAGCGGATCCTTGACTCTCATCACAAGGATCTTAGGCGCGCCCGCTCAAGTAGTGCCAGCTTGATACCTACCACTACGGGGTCCGCTAGTGCGATAACCGCTATATTTCCTGAGCTTGAAGGAAAACTTAATGGCCATGCAATACGCATTCCACTATCGAATGCGTCTTTAATTGACTGCGTATTTGAATTGGAACGAGAAACAAACACAAAGGAAGCCAACAATACTTTTGAGCAAGCAGCCAAAAATGAATTGGATGGAATCTTGGGATATGAAGAAAGGCCTTTGGTATCCATCGACTATAGGACCGACCCACGATCAGCGGTTGTAGATGCTGAGTTCACGACAGTAATAAATAAGACACAGCTGAAGGTCTACGCGTGGTACGACAATGAATGGGGCTACGCCAACCGAGTCGCTGATTTAGTAAATTTAGTGCATAACAATCGATAACACTTTATTAACGTATAAGGCGAATGGAAATGCGGCCGATATTTCTGTTATTGTTCTATCATTAATTACAAACCAATCAATAAAAGCCACTACTTGAATTAGTCATGAATAGGGTTCAACACTATATATCGTTAATAATTTTCACTGCCGGCTTCGCGTTCGGCGTGCAGATTCCTAACTTTATTGATCAATACAGCAAACGCGTTGATGCTCATTTGATAGAGGCAACGAGCCTCTTTTCAGGTTACCAGGCACTAGCGAATGACCAGCAAAATGGGGACATTAATGCGTTAATTTTGAAACACGAAACCAGTAGCGACGCAACATTTCGTGCCGAGGCCGCACTGATCCGTGGATTGCAATCTAATATCGTACGCTACCAGGAAGAAGGTGCCGCATTGGCTGCAGGCATATGGCCCGGGTTAATTCATATAGCGTTAAAAGGTTCGGCTGCATTACGGCAAGAGACTATAAATAGTTATTCAGCGAATCTGCCGTTAAACTTCGATGCATTGACATGCGGCTTTATAATGGCAATTGTGTTCTGCATGCTTTGGGAGCTGGTATTGCTGGTCTTAAGGGGATTGATCGGTAGACCGAGACGACAACGATATATCAATACTCCTCATAAGCCGTCGCCACGTTCACATAGCCACAAGGATAGGCCAATCCGGCACGCGTAAAAGCCATAAAACATAAGGCGCGGCAAGTAGCGAAAATTGGTGACTATTTGATAGGCCAGCAACTATTTTAGTGTTAGTTTTACAGCCCAAATTTTTCGATAGACTTATCACAACCTGACGTTTGCAGCGCCCAATATCGTTGCTTATAGACTTACTATGGACATAACCAGAAACGCAACTCGTTCAGTACAAATTGGCAACTCGGTGCTAGGCGCAGGTAACCCAATTCTTGTACAAAGCATGTGTGCAACCCGGACTCAGGATATTCCGGCTACGGTAGCACAGGTTAACGCCTTGCATTTAGCAGGCGCCGGAGTGGTGCGTATCGCGGTCGATAACAAGAAGGATGCGGCAGCGTTAACTCAAATCGCGCAAGAAACAGACGCAACGTTGTCGGTTGATTTGCAGGAAAACTACCGCATGGCTGAATTAGTGGCGCCACACGTACACAAAATCAGGTACAACCCCGGCCACCTGTATCATCACGAACGCAAGAAACATTGGACTGAAAAAGTACAATATCTGGTGGACATTGCTGGAAAAAACGACTGCGCTATGCGAGTTGGTGTTAATTGCGGCTCGGTAGACCCAGCGCAATTAGACAAGCACCCCAAGGAAGATTCAATTTCGCCCATGCTTGATAGCGCCTTCGAGCACTGCGCCTTTCTTGATAGTATCGGGTTCGAACGGTATTGCGTGTCACTAAAAGATTCCGACCCTAGCAAGGTTATAGAGGCAAATACTCGCTTCGCCAAGACCAGACCCGAGATCCCACTGCATTTAGGGGTTACCGAGGCAGGTATGCCACCGGAAGGCGTCACAAAAACTCGTATTGCCTTTGAACAACTGATCGGACACGGCATTGGGGATACGGTGCGTGTATCTTTAACATTACCTTTTGCCGACAAACCGAAGGAAATTGAAGCTGGCAAAACTATTATCGAAGATATTTATGCCGGACGGGTTCGCAGCGTCGTCGCCTTCGACCCAAACAAGCTAAATATAATTTCGTGTCCAAGTTGCTCGAGGGTAGAAAACGAAGCATTCATAGAGCTGGCGCACGATGTTAAAGAAATGAGTCAATACGCAGAGGATCACAATATTACCATTGCGGTAATGGGATGCCGTGTTAATGGACCCGGCGAAACTGACGATGCAGACCTAGGCCTGTGGTGTGGTCCTACCACAGTGAATTTAAAACGCCACGGCGAAAAATTAGGGGCATTTCCGTATGACAAAATACTCGGCAAGCTAAAAACTGAACTTGATGAGCTGGTACTGCAGCGACCATAGTTCTGCCCTAGCTCAGACCAAACTAAGCCAAGACAAATACGGTAAAAAAAATAGGCCCCCGGAGGAGGCCCAATCTTTTAGAACTACCCGACTGCTAATGGTCGGTTAATCAGTCTAACGTTTATCTTTCTAAACCCACTATCCACACGAGTAGTATTTTCGCAGTACTCGCTTACGATGAAGCATGGGTTAATTTAATTAGTGGTTCTTACCTAAGCCTGTTCAGCTCTTTAATTTTCTTTGTCTAAGGGTTATTGGCGGGTTGCTGCAATGGTGCCATTTTCAATTACAAAGTCAGCTTGTAAGCCCGATTGATTGCAGGTTCCACTGCCAGTAATCGTGCCCGATATCGCTGTGCTACCAATCGACAAAGCGAGCTGCAAAGTGCCTACGCAACGTAAATCATCTTCGACTTCATCAAATGGAATATTTAGATTCACTGTCCCATTACTGACCGCAATAGTTTGACTGCTGCCATCAACTGTTACTGTAGCTAAATTATTCTCATCAATAACGACGGTAAAGGGCTCTGTAAACGACTCTGTAATTGCACCACCGCCCACAGATATAGTCGCTGACGCAGTTCCTACATACGTCCCGGCTAAGCTCGATGGCGAAGCGCTGCTACTAGAAGGTGATGGACCACTAGAACTTGGAGTACTTGTAGGTGTTGTGCTCGGTGCAGAAGAAGCTGCTGCAGCTACAACGCCACTAGCCGCCGTAGTGCCTGAGGAACTCGCAGTTGATTCCGAGCCGCCGCCGCTAGTGCTATCGCC
>DNHK01000120.1:4457-14024 GCA_003485905.1 Gammaproteobacteria bacterium
CGCTAGTGCTATCGCCGCCGCCGCAAGCATATAAAAATACTGCTAAGAGTATGATAAGTAACTGTTTCATGGAGCCCTCCCCAGCGGGGATCGCCTTTATATTAGGATATATCCATAATTTAACAGAAACTTACATGATTTATCAAGGTTTTACTTTAATTGTGAAATTCAACTACTAATAAAACAGATTAAGTAGGGAGATAGTAACTATCAAGAATAGGACTGTCATGCCGCCGCCAGCGCGCAAAAAGTCGGCTACTCGGTAACCCGCTGGCCCCATAATAAGTGCGTTAACTTGATGGGTAGGAATTAGAAACGAGTTAGACGTGCACAATGCGACCGTCAGCGCGAACATCGCAGGGTTGGCCCCCACCCCCAAGGCTATCTGAATAGCAATGGGTACCAGCAGCACCGTTGCTCCTACATTAGACATAATCAATGTGAAAATGGTGGCCAAGGTGCCCAGAGCAAACTGCACTTGCCAAACCGAAGCACCGTCCATAATCCGTAAAGCTTCGGATGCCAACCATGCTGCGGCACCCGTATTTTCCATCGCCAAACCCAGAGGGATCAAACATGCCAATAAAAACACTGTCTGCCAGCTAATTGCCTCATAAGCTTCATCAATTTGAATAACTCCGGTGAGTATCATTCCGATGGCACCCGCCATAAGCGCCACTGATAAGGGCAAAGCGGTAAGAAGTATCAACCCAATTGCTAGCGTGAAACATACCGATGCGTAAATTAATTTGTTGGGCCTAAAGGTTTCACGCGGGAAATCAGTTACAACCGCAAAGTCCCTACTATCGGCAACGGCAGTCAATTCTTGCCATCGCGAATGCACAAGTAAGGTGTCACCAGATTGCAAAATTACGCTCGATATATTTTCGTCAATGACATGATCGATTCTATATATCGACAAAATTCGTACGCCAAACCTGCGCCGAAACTGAAGTTCAGAAATTGATTTACCAATTAACTGCGAATCAGGCGGTATTACCACCTCTGCAATCCCCGCAGTCGTCACACTTAAGATTTCTGAAAATTTGTTTAGATGTGCTGCAACCTCAAGGCCATGCAATTCAGCGTAAGGTAAGACGGTATCAGATGGCCCCATAATAGCGAGCACTGAGCCTGCCCGAATCTCGGTGTCTTGGGCCGGTGTAATTCTAGTTGTATCTTGATTGCTCACACCCAGTATCCAGCCAGCGCGACCTTGGCTTTCAATTTCACCTAACATTTTGCCACACATATCACTGCTCTTAGTGACCGTAACTTCCCAGGTACGGGAATGAATTCCATACATATCTCTAAAATATTGTAATGGTTCCGGGGCACTGCCTTTGGCCGAACCTACCGGAAGCAACCAGTGGCCCAGAAATTGAAAATAAGCGATACCAATGGCAATTAAGATAATTCCAATCGGAGCGACAGCAAACAAACCGTAGGGTTCCATAGTTTCTACATTCATTGGCAAACTACGGTTCGCACTAAGAAGTAAATCGTTTAGCAAGATCAAAGGGCTTGATCCAATCATAGTCAGGGTACCGCCAAGTATTGCGCTAAACCCCATCGGCATAAGTAACCGTTTTACGGGTAATCCTGTACGTCTGGAAATACGATTCACAACCGGTAAAAATAATGCGGCAGCACCTATATTCTGCATAAAGCTAGAAATAAGCGCTACAGAACTGCTTATCGTCCCGATAATTCGCGACTCCGTTCGACCACCATAGCGTAAAATATATGATGCGAGCGTTCCCATTACACCAGTTTTATCCAGTCCCGCTCCGATAATCATCACCGCGATAATAGACATAACTGCATTACTGGAAAATCCGTCAAATAAAAAACGGACTGGCACCAATCCATCATAATCAGGCACCAAACTTGAAAGGCCCAACATCACCAGAACCAACAACGCAGTCACATCAACTCGAACAACTTCAAATGCAAACAATAGGACTGCTAAACCTAAAAGCATCAAAATTGCGATGATTTCTGTATTTAAGGCTACTAATTCCATTACTTCAGTAATGCTATGGCGTTAATTTCGGCATTGATTGGTTATAATTTATGCCTTGTGCACAACGTTAAGGTTATACCCAAGTTTAACCTTTAGCCATGTGTCGTTGTGACAAATCTTAAATTCAATTCCTCAGTACCTACATCATGAACTGATGATAGGATTTAACCGATAGAATAATAAAGGGTCAATTTCTACATTTAATATGCTTGATCTACCTTCAGTACCTAATGAGCACGCCCTATTTGCACTTCTGCTGACCCTATTCGCGCTAATTTTATTTTCGCGCGATCGCATTCCGCTGGAATCTTCAAGCCTGTTTATTATCGTTATACTTACTCTAATATTTACATTGTGGCCCTATGAAGTAGGTGGTAATCGACTAGATCCAACACTATTTTTTACCGGCTTCGGGCATCAGGCTCTAATTGCAGTATGCGCCCTTATGGTTGCTGGTCATGGACTTGTGCGTACTGGGGCTCTGGAACCCGTTGGCAGGACACTATCCAAGCTATGGAGCATCAGTCCGGCATTATCGCTTGTAGCAACGCTAGTAATCGCTGCAATTCTCAGTGCATTTGTAAACAACACACCGATCGTAGTTCTACTGCTACCAATCCTAATCAGTGTTTCTATTCGTACCAACACGCGCGCCTCAGGTATTCTCATGCCAATTGGCTTTGCGACCATTCTCGGCGGTATGGCCACGACCATCGGTACTTCTACCAACTTGCTAGTAATTAGCGTAGCCGCTGATTTAGGGCTGCCAAGGATTGGTATGTTTGATTTTTTTGCGCCTGCGTCAATTGTTGCTGGCGTAGGTATTTTATACCTGTGGTTGATTGCACCGCGCCTTCTACCAGCACGTGAAGCCGCAATGCCTGACGCTTCACCACGCTTATTTACTGCGCACATCAAAGTTCCAAAAAATTCCTTTGCGGATGGAAAAACGGTCCGCGAACTTATCGAGAAAACTGATGGTCGACTGAAAGTAACGCGAATTCGAAAATCTGAACAAACGTATATCTTTCCGCTTCCGGATGCGACGGTTAGAGCAGAAGATCGCTTGCTCGTAAGAGACACACCACAAAACTTAAAAGAATTTGAAACAATTCTCGAAGGACAATTGTTTTCTGGTGAGCACATGGTTGACGATGAAAACCCACTCAGCGACGAAGATCAGCATCTTGCAGAAATCGCAATTGATCGTGGTTCTCCTTTAGCGCACCGCACGTTGAACGAATTGCGTTTTGCCGATAGCTACCAGGTAGTTACATTGGCAATTCACCGCAAAGGCCAAGTGCTTGAGTCCATGCCAAGTGGTATTGGAAAAGTTCGATTACGCTTAGGCGATGTTTTGTTAGTACAAGGTTCACGCGAAAGCATCGAAGAGCTAAAGCGCCGTGGTCACTTTTTAGTCCTGGACGCGACAACTGAGCTTCCACATACGCACCGTGCAACACGCGCATTGGGCATTATGTTGTTAATAGTTGTTACCGCAGCACTAGGCATTCTACCTATAGCCGTGAGTGCAACCTGTGGTGCTTTGTTAATGCTCATAACCAATTGCTTAGATTGGCGTGACATTCAACGCGCGCTAAGCGCACAAGTAATATTTATCGTCGCCGCGAGTTTAGCTTTAGGTAACGCCCTGATCATGACCGGTGCCACCGAGTACCTTGCCAGCAGCTTTTTAGTACTAACCAGCGGCCTCTCGACCCACGGTGTATTTTCTGGTTTAGTTATTTTGATGGCTCTACTAACCAATATAGTATCGAACAATGCTGCTGCCGTTATTGGGACCCCGATTGCTGTGAGCATCGCTCAACACCTTGGTCTCCCCCCTGAGGCATTCGTTCTAGGGGTGCTGTTCGGCGCAAATATGAGTTTTGCGACCCCAATGGCCTATCAAACTAATTTGCTGGTTATGAATGCCGCGGGCTACAACTTTAGTGATTTCGTAAAAGTTGGAGTACCGCTAACCATATTATTATGTGCGGTAGTATCCTGGGTAATTCCTGCGATGTACGGATTTTAGCCCACAATTGAAACACTTATTTTTACCTCCATGCCTGCTAAACTGTCTATTCCTAACAATAATATTTGGAGGAATGAACAATGGAAACATTATTGATTCAATTAGTAACGGGAGCTGTGGGCGGTAACCTTGCTGGCGCAGTACTAAAGAAATTTAGTCTAGGGACAATTTGGAACTCGGTCGTAGGTATTCTTGGCGGTGGAATTGGCAGCCAAGTTCTCGGCGGCTTATTAAGTTCCGGCCTTATCGGAGATATCGCCTCTGGCGGTGTTGGTGGGGCTGTACTAATGATTGTCGTTGGTGTGGTCAAGAAATTAATTGCGAAGTAGCAAAAAATTGACCGACTAAATACCGAAAGCTTTAACTGGTAAAAGGCCGCGAAATTTCGCGGCCTTTTTTCTACGCGCAAACTTTACACATGGTGTTTTAATTACAATGGTAGTGATTCCCATGACTAAAGCAGCCTCTGTTTGGTCGGCTGTAATAAATAATGCCGTAGTCTGGGCAATAGTTATTACTTCGATAACTTCGATTATCATAATATCGATTGCCAAAGCCCCGATTATTATAGCTACGACTGTTATAGCTTCGATTATCATAACTACGGTTATTATAATATCGATTGCTGTAGTTTCGATTGTCGTAATACCGATCGTCATTTCGTCGACCATTCGAATACCCGTACCGATAATTATCTATCAATCGACTTCGAGAACCGAAATGCAGTGATAGTCCAAATTTAGGAGAATCATAGTATCGATCTTGTCCACGCCGAGAATCGGCATTCGATGCGTTACTAGCCCCAAGACCAATGGAAAGTATTACAACTGCTAAACCTAGCTTTGCGTTCATTGCTACCTCCTGAATGAGTAATACCATTGCAGACAGCATACTTAACGGCTACTGAACGAGCACTGAACTGAAAGTGAATCAATAATGAATAACAACTTTAAAGCCGGGCTCTACTCTTTGTTTGCTTGACTCTCCGTGGAGTCAAAACCAAGCCAGAGTAAGCTTATGTATCTAAACGCTTAGCTAAATAAAAAATAAGCCAAATCACCGGGATACCCAGCAGACTGGCGAATAGAAAAAAATTGGAATAGCCAATTGCCTCGACCATGGTGCCCGAGTATCCGCCAATCAGTTTTGGGAACAAGGTCATCAATGAACTAAAAATTGCATATTGTGTCGCAGTAAACGAAATATTGGTCAGGCTCGATAACCAGGCAATAAAAGACGCAATTGCAATCCCCCCACTTAAATTATCTGCTGCAATTACGGCTATTAGTAACTGGATGTCCGCATCACTATTCGCCAAAACCATAAATAACAAATTAGTTAGTGATACCAATACAGCGCCCAACATTAATATGCGCATGACGCCATATTTCAAGACCAAAAAGCCGCCCATAAAACTCCCGGTAATAGTCATTAATACGCCGAAAGTTTTAGACACAGAAGCGATCTCATTTTTGCTATACCCCATATCCTGATAAAAGATGTTAGCGATCACTCCCATCACAATATCTGAAATTCGATAGAATCCAATTAGTAGCAACACCCACAACGCGAGACGTCCATATCGACTTAAAAAGTCGGCTAACGGTTGTATATAGCTTTCGTTAACCAATTGACTATTCGCAATGCCGACCAACAGACCAAGCTTTGCAACTACCATGGTTGCGGTTAGTGATACCGCTAGTGCCAATGCGGAATAAAAGAAAGAGAACGTCAATTGGGTATATCCGTCAAAAACTTCTGGCGCATTAGGAATCCAATTTAATGTCATAACGAAGACGCTAATCGAAATAACAAACAACAAAAGGAACCGGCCGTAATCAGGCGCGGCGTAAGGGTAGACTTTATCTTGAGAAGACGCCTCTGGTTCTCGAATAAGTATCGTAGTGGCTACGCCGACAAGCATAACCGTGGCCATGCACAGATATGTATTCCGCCAAGCTTCATAGCTGTAGTGATCTGCCGTACTTCCAAAATATTGAGCTAAGTAAAGAGCTCCTGCACCAGAAACAATCATTCCAATCCGATAACCAGCGACATACGTTGAAGAAAGTAATGCCTGCAATCGCTTGTCAGCGAACTCAATACGCAATGCATCAATCACAATATCTTGAGTAGCGGAGGAAAACCCAAGCGCAATAGCAGCCAATGCGATAATCACCAAACCATCCTGCGGGTCAGTCAATGCCATCCATACTATTGCCGAAATCACCGCAAATTGTGACAACAACAACCATCCACGGCGACGTCCAAATAAGCTGGTTAAAAAAGGTAACGGTAGTTTGTCCACCAAGGGCGCCCAAATAAACTTAAAGGAATACCCCAATGCAGCCCAGCTAAAAAATGTAACAGCAGACTTTTCTACTCCGGCCTCACGCAACCAAAGCGACAAACTTGAAAAAATAAGAAATAGTGGAATACCTGCAGAAAGGCCCAGAAAAAACAGAACCCAAAGTGACTTTTGTTGCCACCAAACCAAGCCAACCTTTGCCTCCGCAGTCCTCATTAAATATCATATTCCAACGTTAGGGGTGCATGGTCAGAAAACCGTTCTTCCTTATAAATATTTGCTCGGACTACTTTTTGAGCCAATCCCGGGGTCACTACGTGATAATCAATCCGCCACCCGGTATTGTTTGCCCAGGCTTGCCCACGGTTCGACCACCAGGTGTATTGCTCTTCCCGGCCATCGACCGCACGAAATGCATCTACAAATCCAGCCTCATCGAATAACCAGTCCATCCAGGCCCTTTCTTCAGGAAGAAAACCAGAGTTTTTCTGATTGCCCCGCCAGTTTTTAATATCGATTTTTTTATGGGCAATATTCCAGTCACCACAAATAATCCATTCTCGATCTTGCTTTTGCATCTCTTTGAGCACGGACTCGAATCGGTCCATAACTACATATTTAAAATCTTGCCGCTCTTCTTTGCTTGAACCAGACGGCATATATAAAGAAACAATGCTTAGGTCCGGATAATCCACCTGCAAATAGCGACCTTCGCTATCAAAATCCTTCCAACCCAATCCCTCTTGAACATTCTCTGGTTCGGCAAGGCTATATATTCCGACGCCACTGTAGCCTTTTTTCTCAGCAGAGTGGAAATAGGTGTGGTAACCCTCTGGATGGTAGAGCGCATCGGTAATTTGATCAGGTTGTGCCTTAAGTTCTTGCATACACACGACATCTGGCTGTTCCTTTGCAATCCAGTCATAAAAACCTTTTCGCCCTGCTGCTCGGATGCCATTTACATTTACGGATACTATTTTCATACTTTTCTGCAATTATTAGAAATTATTGGGGTCTTGTATCACCGCTAGATACAGTATGATACGCAGGAACCATCGGAGGTACTAACCGGATTTTTAATTCAATCGATCAAACAAAACTTATCTTCTAAATATTGCAATGAAAGATTATCAACTTGAATTCCTAGAATTCGCTATTCAAAGCGAGGTACTGCGGTTTGGTGAGTTTGAACTTAAATCGGGTCGCATAAGCCCTTATTTTTTTAACGCGGGTGAATTTAATAATGGGGCGGCGATGAATGCTATATCGCGCTTTTTTGCTGAATCTATTATCGACAGCGAAATCCAATTTGACGTTTTATTCGGGCCTGCCTACAAGGGCATTACTCTGTCCTGCGGAACGGCGATGGCGCTGGCCGAAAAAACTAACCAAAACGTACCCTACGCATATAACAGAAAGGAAAAGAAAGACCACGGTGAGGGAGGGACAACAGTCGGCAGCCAACTGATGGGCCAGATTGCTATTATTGACGACGTAATAACAGCAGGCACCTCCATTCGCGAATCAGTAGAGTTAATAACAGATGTGGGAGCAACTCCGGCGGCGGTTTTTATCGCGCTAGACCGACAAGAGCGCAGCCCTAACTCCGAACTTTCCGCAGTCGAAGCCGTACAGGATAGTTTTAACATGCCCGTGGTGGCAATCGCTGGCCTTAATGAACTCTTGGAATACATCAAAGACAGGGCCGAATTCCAGCAATATTGGGATGCAATTTCAAAATATCGGGACGAATACGGAGTTTCCAGCTAATCAAAACTGTATACATAGAAACTCTCAACAAACAGTCAATTATCTTCTATAAATACTATGGTAACGCCTGAAGATACTTCCAGCACCTTTCTAGTTGGTGGTGCCGTTCGCGATCGCTTACTAAACCTACCGATCAAGGATCGAGACTGGGTCGTTGTTGGAAGCTCGCCTGAGAAAATGAGTGAAGCCGGCTTTAGGCCAGTTGGTAAAGACTTTCCCGTATTTTTACATCCGAAAACTCATGAAGAGTACGCGCTCGCAAGAACCGAACGTAAAACCAGTCTGGGGTATCAGGGCTTCTCGTTCTCGACCGCTCCTGACATAACCCTAGAAGAGGACCTTCAAAGAAGAGATTTCACCATCAACGCAATGGCTGAAAGTAAGAATGGAGAGATCATTGATCCGTATGGTGGACAACGCGATCTTAAGCTTAAAGTCATCCGTCACGTATCAGATGCCTTCGCTGAAGATCCCGTGCGCATACTTCGTGCCGCCCGCTTTGCAGCACGATTTAATTTTTCTATTGCAGATGAAACGCTCACCTTAATGGAGCAAATGGTACATAACGGCGAAGCTGATGCGCTGGTGGTAGAACGGGTATGGCAAGAAACCGAATTAGCTCTAGGCACGGCAAGCCCACAAACTTTTTTTGCAGTGCTACGCGAGAGCAAGGCACTCGGCGTTATTTTCCCCGAGATTGATACCTTGTTCGGTATTCCTCAAAATAAAAAATGGCATCCTGAAATAGATACCGGAATTCACACGCTAATGGTATTAGAACAAGCTGCACTGCTTAGCGAACGTCTTGATGTACGCTATGCTGCCTTGACTCACGATCTCGGAAAGGCATTGACGGCGAAACACGAATGGCCATCCCATAAAGGCCATGAACAAAAAGGGCTTGCGCTGGTTGAGCGACTAGCGGATCGATTACGAGTTCCAAAACGTTTCAAAAAGCTATCCCGTGTAGTATGTGAGTACCACCTGCACACCCATCGAGCCTTGGAACTAAAACCCTCTACCGTCCTAAAACTACTCGAAGCGTGCGATGCCTTTCGAAACCCGGAAGAGTGGCAAGGCTTTCTAATGGCCTGTGAAGCTGATGCTCGTGGGCGCACAGGGCTCGAAAAAATAGACTACCCCAACGCAGATTTTTTAAACAACCTATATGAAGCCGCCA
Source organism: Gammaproteobacteria bacterium (assembly GCA_003485905.1). Lineage (GTDB taxonomy): Bacteria > Pseudomonadota > Gammaproteobacteria > Arenicellales > Arenicellaceae > UBA10349. The sequence continues at coordinate 13,780 of DNHK01000120.1, forward strand.
AATCAGTGGATGGAGGCGCCATAGCGAAGCAATTGCGCAACGGCACCGAGATTGCTGAGGCGATTAGAATCGCACGTACCAATGCAATAAAAGAAGCGCAAGGTAAACATTCAACATAAAAGACCGGTTGCTTCTAAAAAACAACCAGTCAGTACAACAGAGGAGGAGGAAAACCTGAACCCATTTTTATACCCCTTGATCTACCTTGGCAGAGTGAGATGACCCGAGTGATCGTAGCCTCCTGG
>DNHK01000120.1:14128-23855 GCA_003485905.1 Gammaproteobacteria bacterium
GTGTATCACACGGGGGAGGGTAATATTTTCAACACTTTCGTGTTTTACGCTTAATACAAAGCATAACGCGTGCCAAGATTCGGTTTTTCAACAAATAAATTTATAAGCTATTGTTATTTATATGTTTTATTGGAACAGCAACCTGACCAATAGTGTTGGGGGATTTTGATATATAGCAAAATAGTGACAATTATTGTCAACATAACTCAATAAATGTGACACATATTGTCGTCTGCCACTCAAACAATCATAATTTAAGGGTGGTTTCTGAAATCAATTGTCCGACTTAGGAATTTCGGGCAATTCCGTCCCAATAATGCCCTAAATAAACTACTCCACCCCTAACTGCCTAACTTGCTGAAAACCTCTAGGTAATTTTTTACCACGCAAACCGCGTGCACCGCGATAATGATCTTGTTCCGAAGGTTTTAAATTTAGGTAGCGTTGGCCGGAGTGAACCACCACCGTTTGACCTTGTGAAAAAGCAACCGCAGAAACCACGTATTCATCGCCAGATTTTAATAATTTGGAAGGTATATTTATTACCTTAACGCCCTTACCTCGACCCAACTCGGGCAATTCACTCGCTGCATAGATGGCTAAGTAGCCTGCCGAAGTAACAACCGCTACCGAATCTGTTTGATATTCGCTTACTGAACTTGGCACCAACGCGCTAAAACCTTCCGGCACTTTTAAAGTAGCTTTACCTTTTCGGTTTTTTGACAACATATCGGCAACCGAACAAACAAACCCGTATCCGGCACTGCTGCACAGCAAATACTTGTCCGTCGACTGCCCCATCAATAGTCCGGCAAAACCGGCACCAGCAGGAGGATCAATTAAACTAGTTAGAGGTTCACCCTGACCTCGTGCGGACGGTAATTTATGCCCAGGAATTGCGTACGTCCGGCCAGTTGTATCGATAGGAACCAACATTTGATTCGACCGCCCTCTTACCGAATGAAGATAATCATCACCGGATTTATAACTTAATTCGCTGGCATTTATTTCATGCCCCTTTGCTGCGCGGACCCAACCTTGATTCGAGAGTACAGCAGTAATATTCTCTGACGGGATTAAATCAGTTTCTTCCATCGCACGGGCAGCTTCGCGGGCCACAATAGGTGAACGCCGATTATCGCCAAACTCTTCTGCATCAGCTTTCAGCTCTTTTTTAACTAACGTTTTAAGGCGAGCATCGGAACTTAATAACAGTTCAAGCCTGTCACGTTCCTCAGACAACTCCTCTTGTTCACCACGAATTTTAATTTCTTCAAGTTTAGCTAGCTGCCGCAAACGTAGTTCCAATATGGACTCAGCTTGACGCTCGGACAACTCAAAAGCTTTCATCAAAGCAGCCTTTGGCTCATCCGAACTTCTAATAATCCGAATAACCTCATCAATATTCAGGAATGCAGCAAGCAGGCCGTCTAATACATGCAAGCGATCAACAACCTTATCAAATCGATACTGAAGACGTTTACGGACCGTCTCTGCCCTATAAACCAGCCATTGCTTAAGCAAATTGCGTAAATCGAACACCCGAGGTCGACCAGTAAGGTCAATCATATTTAGATTCACCCGATAACTTTTCTCAAGATCAGTAGTAGCGAATAAATGGGCCATTAGACCTTCGTAATCTACACGGTTAGATCGCGGTTCAATGACAAGCCGCACAGGATTATCTTGGTCAGATTCATCACGAAGGTCAGTGACCATCGGGAGTTTTTTGTCTCGCATTTGTGCCGCTATTTGCTCGAGCACTTTTGAGCCAGAAGCTTGATAGGGCAAAGCAGTAATCACAATGTCATTTGCCTCACGACTCCAAATCCCCCGCTGGCGAACTGAGCCATTACCAGATGCATACATTTCACGAATTTGTTCAGGTGGTGTGATTATTTCGCCGACCGATGGGAAATCAGGTCCTTGTACAATGTCACATATCTCATCAAATCCTGTGCTCGGTTTATCCAACAATAATACGCAGGCTTTTACCACTTCTTGAGCGTTATGAGGTGGAATATCCGTTGCCATGCCAACCGCTATTCCCGAACCACCATTAAGCAAGACATTTGGCAATCGCGCTGGTAAGGACTTTGGCTCGTTCAATGTGCCATCAAAATTCGGAATCCAGTCAGACGTTCCCTGACCTAATTCCGAGAGCAGTGTTTGCGCATACCTTGTCAACCTTGACTCGGTGTAACGCATAGCCGCGAAAGATTTCGGATCGTCTGTGGAGCCCCAGTTTCCCTGCCCATCAATCAACGGGTAACGGTAACTAAAGGACTGCGCCATCAATACCATAGATTCATAACAAGCCGAATCGCCATGCGGATGAAACTTACCCAATACGTCACCGACGGTTCGGGCAGACTTCTTATACTTGGCTGCAGCATTTAGTCCAAGCTCAGACATGGCGTAGACTATTCGGCGCTGTACAGGCTTAAGTCCGTCCCCGATAAAAGGTAATGCACGATCAAGAATCACGTACATGGAATAGTTCAAATATGCTTTCTCAGCAAATTCGGCGAGCGGCTGACTTTCGATATTAGGATTTATGCTCATAGGACACACATGGGCTAATTGACAGTTGAATTATTTCACATAAGCGGCCTCGATCAATTACTAAAGATCAATCTCTGCAGTATTTAGAATAGAAAATATGCAATCTATTTACCTCCGAAATGACATTTTCAACGTGCTAATATCTCAGCGAAAATTTTTCAAAATGTTTACCTATGATTACTACGTCTACTATAGGCTCTAAATTAAGCCAAAAACTTATACTGGTTTGCTTATGCGGTATGGCTAACATCTCAATCGCACCTTATGCCTATGCACAAAGTGATCTTGAGGAAATCAGTATTATTGGAACTCGTATGCCCGTTCTCCCCGGAACGGTTTTGCCTAATATCGTAGTGTTGTCTAGTGACCAACTTGAGCGTATTAACCACAGCCATATTCAAGAATCCTTAAACCGCGTTCCTGGCGTTAATCTGCAACGCGGCAGTGGTCAGGAGTACTTGCCCGCGATTCGAAGCCCGGTCCTTACCGGTGCGGGGGCCTGCGGTAGCTTTATGGTCAGCGAGAATAATATTCCGGTGCGTGCCGCTGGCTTTTGCAATATTAATGAACTATTTGACGCCCACACTGAACAGGCTCGTCAAATCGAAGTGCTTCGCGGCCCTGGGACAGTGGCCACTGGCAGTAACGCACTAACCGGTGGGGTCAACGTACGCTTAGACACTAATTCGGATAGCGCAGTGAGCGTAGAAGTCGGGTCTAATGAATGGGTACGCGCCAAGGCGCGTTTTTCCTCCAATACCGACAATGGACATTTAGCGGCTTTTCTCACCAGCACGCACGACGGCGGGTTTCGCGATAGCTCGGGATTCAACCAGCACAAATTTAGTCTGCGCCACCAAAGGAACTGGAACGAAGGAACGCTCAACAGCGGCTTCACGATCGCTTATCTCGACCAGCAAACCGCGGGGTTCATAGTTGGGGAAAATAGCTTTTTAAACAAACACCTCAGCCGAGAAAACCCAAACCCAGACGCATTTAGGGAATCACTGTCGATACGCGCCTGGAGCAGTTACCAGTTTCAAAGCAGCAATGGACTTGAGTGGCTTATCACGCCATTCGCACGCTACACAGATATGGACTTCCTACTGCATTTTCTCCCAGGTACTCCACTGGAAAACAACCGACAAAAGAGTGTTGGTATCCAAAATGCTATTAAGTGGCGGCCTTCGGATTCACTTACTATTAGCACTGGCGTAGACTTTGATATTGCCAAAGGCTTGCTTAGCGAAATACAAGACAGCCCCACTCAAGGCTCGGCCTTCCTGCGAGCAACAATCCCCAGTGGAACGCACTACGACTACGCCGTCGATGCAATTAATATAGCCGGACACATTAGCGCCCAATGGCTACTAGGAGACACTTGGTCGCTGGCACTCGGAGGCAGAGTTGAATACCAAAACTACGATTACGATAACAAAATCATAGCTGGACGAACTCGTGACGACGGTACGACTTGTGGTTTTGGCGGTTGTCGCTTCTCTCGCCCAGCTGATCGCTCAGACAATTACACTAATATTTCTCCACGAGCAGAATTAAGCAACGCATTGAGTGACAACAGTCGAATATTTGCAATAGCGAGCACATTTTCGAGGGCACCACAGGCGACCGAGCTATATCGATTACAACGAGAACAAACCATTGCCGATCTAGATTCAGAAAACACCAAAAGCCTTGAATTCGGATATCAATGGAAAACGGACTCCTTAAATATAGATGCCTCTATATGGGGCATGCGAAAATCCAACGTTATTTTGCGAGACAGTAACTTTTTCAATGTTGCAGATGGCAACACTAGCCACTATGGCATTGAAGGAGCTTTTGGGTTCAGCCCGGTTCAGGCAATAAATATCTCTGGTTCTCTTAACTTCGCACGCCACAAATATAGAAATAACGCGGGTGCAGGAACAGGCGCAAATATCGTAGGGAATGAAATAGATACAGCACCCAGTTTTTTTGGCGACCTAAGGCTGTTATGGAATGCAACCGAGTCTGCTAGCATGGAACTGCAGGCCAGCAAAATGGGCAGCTACTATCTTGAACCAAACAACCTTTTCGAATATTCAGGCCACACGGTCTATCACTTAAGGGGGCAATTGAAACTCGACCAAAATTGGCGGGCCTTCGGGCGGATCTTAAACCTAACAGATAGGCGCTACGCAGATCGTGCCGATTTCACGAGCTTTTCAGGGCAACGATATTTTCCAGGTGCACCTCGAACAATTTTTGTTGGACTTGAATGGCGAGAAACATCTGAATAGCAGTAGCAGCCACAAGGAGAACAAAACGATATTCTTTAGCTAATACTTACGTATGGAAACAGCCGTACAAGTGTTCAGTAACTAACCCCAAACCACTTACCAAAAACACCTTCGGAATATTCACGCCCTGGTGCAGTGTTTTCTATAGCGCCTTACAAAGAGTCGTCTATATAAGGGTTGCTGTTGCCCTGAATTTCCGCAATTAGCTGATTGCGATAGATTTCGAAACTATCGGGCGGATCAGCTTGATTCCACTCAAGCATTCGCGCCCGTTGCGCAGCAAATAACTCCAAACCCATATCAGCGTATTGGCTACTCATATATAACATGGCCCGAGCCACATCCCCTCGACTCTCAAGGCTTGGCTCAACCTCTCTTCTATTCTGGTCGATTTCAAAATCACAATCTTGAAACGCACTACGTTCACCACCGATTTCCGAATAAGGGAAACTACTTCGTGCAGAATTAACTTCACTCATAGTGGGAAACAAATTGTGTAAATCTGCTTCGATCCGATTAAATATCTTACTGGTGTTCCTACATTGCTGTCTGGTTCCGCAATTGAGTGCTCGAGTAACCCACGACATAGGAAATACATGTTCGATATTCAAGCCGGGCTCGCGACCCTCAAATGGTCGTCGGCAATAAAGAGTCTCAGCATCACCTTGGTAAACAGAATCCCAAAACACTGATCGAGCCTGTTGATAGTCTTCGATTGGGCCGAAGTCTCTCACGTCATTTTTAGGTAAGTAGGCTAAAACAATCAGTAAACCAATCAAAATTCCGGCGCTACGCAGTAGGTCGCTGCGTCTCATAATGTTGACCTCATGTGGCCATGAAGGCGGTCAAGAAAATACGCGGTGACCTTCATACAAGCCCGCGATTTCTGTAGCGAAGTGCTCACTAACTTAGGGTCTTTTCAATTTTAGCGTTGGCGTTATTAAGCCATCCTCCGCAGTCCACTCCGTCAATGCAGAATGAACCCGCCGTAATTGCGCGTAACCGGGAAACTCTTTTAAATTTTTCGCTAATTGAGCCAAGATTAATTCTTCAACCCTTTCATCGTTTAGATCGATATCACCGGCCAAGCCATTAGTCTTACAGAAGACTTTCCAGGCTTGTGGCTCAAGCACCAATAGGGCTGATAAATAGGGTTTCCCTTCGCCCACGATCATCACCTGACTCACCAGAGGATTCGACACTAGTGCTTGCTCCATATCAGCTGGTGGAACTTTCTCTCCATTTGCCAATACCAAAATATCTTTCAGGCGACCGATAATCTTCAGGTACCCGTCATCAAAACAAGCCTTATCGCCTGTTCTCAACCATCCATCATCAGTCATAGTACCTGCTGTCGCTTCTTCATTTTGCCAATACCCCAACATGATATTGTCACCACGAGTCAGCAATTCGTCATCATCACCTATGCAAACCTCAACCCCACGCAAAGGTAGCCCTATTGTATCCAATCGATTGCCAGCCTCAGTATTCACAGATATAACTGGGCTTGACTCGGTCAGCCCGTAACCTTGAATTAGAGGTATGCCTATAGAGGCGAATAATTTAGCGACATCATAGGGTAGTGGCGCACCACCAATAATAGCAAAACGTAATTTCCCTCCTGTTAGCTTGCGAATTTTTTCAGCAACTAATTTATCCAGCAATGGCCAGAGTATTAGAGAAGGAAACCAGTTAGTAATTTTCTGATCGTATTGAAACTTACGCCAACCAAGCTCTATTGTTTTCCGGAACAAGAATCTTTTTACTCTAGAGCTCTCGGAAACTGATTGCATTATTCGGCTATAAAACCTCTCAAACACTCGGGGTACTGAAATCAACGTTGTTGGCTGGTGAATCTGCAAATCTTCAACAATAAACTTAATAGATCGATTATAAACTGCTCTGGCTCCAGCCATGATCCCGAGGTAATAGCCGATGGTGCGTTCAAACGTATGCGATAGCGGAAGAAAAGATAAAGCCACGTCGTCGGGGCGAACAGGCACGCTACGCAAAGCTGCGTAAGCATTACTAAGCATATTCTTATGCGACAGCATTACCCCTTTCGGCCGCCCTGTAGTACCCGAGGTATATACAATCGACGCGAGATCATCTGGGTCGGACATCCCTCTCTCCAAATGAGCCCCGACTTTAGGCAGCCATTCCTTGAGAAGATATACACTCTGAGGCAATACTGCTGTCGCTGACTCAACGACAACCGTTTTTAACCTGGCCAACGTCTCGTCACATTGTTCAATCTTTTGCCATATCTCTAATGAATCTGTAATTAGAACACTCGCGCCGCTGTGTTCCAGCAAATAGCTTGCGTTGTCAGGCCGGTCATCTACGTAAAGAGGAACAACGACCAACCCAAGCCGTAAACAAGCCTGATCACACGCAACCCAGTGGACACCATTCGAAATGTGTATTGCAACACGATCGCCCTTATCAAGGTTTAAATCACTAATTGCAATCTGCCAGCGCTCTACTTCTGCCGCCATATCGGCCCAAGTGTAGTCAACCCATGATTCAGAAACTGAGTGATATTCAGTAAACGCGACACGATCCGCAGAACGACGGACGCGTTCTCGAAACAGTTCATCGAGTGTTGCGGCGTGATCCATGGCGATAACGTCAAGATGCTGATTACCGCTAATCCCATCCTGAGGATAAACAACCGCTTGATTTTCGTTCATCTTAATAATCCGATGTGGTGGCAAAATAAGTATCTCATATGTCCTCGATCGCGGCGAAAGACTTATCAAATATTTATGGATTGGCTACAAATAACGGGCGTATATGATAAAGTTCCCAGCCGCTTGGTAACATGTAACCAGCAATATAATACTAGGCACAAGTCCGTTAGCGTTTAGTGTTAGAACTCAAAAATAGCATTCAAAAAGCTACCGTAACTTCTTCATAACACTGCATCATATTATGCGTTTAATACTATTAGGTGGGCCCGGCGCCGGCAAAGGGACACAAGCAGAATTCATTTCCAAAAATTTTGGTATACCGCAGATCTCTACCGGAGACATGCTTCGCGCTGCGGTGCGGGCAGGTACCGAGCTTGGGAAGCAAGCACAAGAAATTATGGATTCGGGTGGCCTGGTATCGGATGACATTATTATTGGTTTGATAAAAGAGCGCTTATCTCAGCAAGATTGTAACGATGGTTACTTACTCGATGGCTTCCCGCGCACCATTCCGCAAGCAGATGCTATGAAGGAGAATGGAATAAGTGTTGACCATGTGATCGAAATCTCTGTAGATGATGACGAAATCATTCGACGCATTAGTGGCCGCAGAGTGCATCCTGGCTCTGGGCGAACGTACCACATTGAGTTTAACCCACCTAAACTGAGTGACATTGATGATGTGAGCGGAGAACCGCTCATTCAACGTGAAGACGATCAAGAAGCGACTATTCGAAAACGATTAAGCATCTACCACGATCAAACCGAACCATTAATTCAATATTATTCGAATTGGACCGTTTCGGATGGCGTACAAACCCCGAAATATACCCAAATTAATGGTGTGGGATCTGTAAGCCAAATTCGAGAATCTATCGCTGCAGCACTGAGCTAGCCCGCAAATACTGCCAGCCTAGAAAAAGCGCCCTGGAAGCTACGGTTTAGCTACTTCCACTTTTAGTCAAATAAGCGATGATGGCATTCGACTCATACATCCACTGAGTCTGACCAGATATTTCAATTCGCAAGCAAGGTACCTGTTGCGATCCACCTTGCTTAACGAGTTCCTCGCGATATTCAGAGTTTTGTAAAATATTTCTTAACTCTATATTCAGACCCATCGCGCCTATTGCATGCTCTACCTTTGCACAAAAGTAACAAAGGTGATGCATGTATAAAGCATGGTCTGCTAGTGCCGGTGCAGCTGTCGCGGCATTTGTTACCGGCAGATTTTCAGACATGATGGCAATTACTAGAGACGACTAGCGAATTTCCAAAAGCTCAACCGTAAATATCAAAGCCTGGTTAGGGCCTATTGAGCCTGGTGCATTTGCTCCGTATGCCAGCTCTGGCGGAATATAAAATTCATACTTTGCACCAGCCTTCATCAACAGCAGGCCTTCTTGCCAACCACGTATCACCCCGTTAAGTGGAAACTCAGCTGGTTCACCACGATCGTAGCTGCTATCAAATTTGGTTCCATCTATCAGAGTACCAGAGTAATGCACCACGACCGTGCTAGATGGTGTTGGAGCATCGCCTGAACCCTCTGTCTCAATCTTATATTGCAAGCCAGAATCAGTGGTCATGACTCCTTCCTTACTTTTATTGCCAGCTAAATACGCATCACTTGCGGTTTGATTATTCTCACCCGCAAGTTGGGTCTCTTGTTGCACCTTTTGTTGGAACGCAACAAAACTTGCTTGCATCTCTTGTTCGGTCATTTGCAATTCTTGGCCAGCCAAAACGTCTGCGATTGCCGCAACCATGGCATCGTGATCAACTTCGTCTGAAATCCCCTGCTGTACGAGGTTTTGAGCCATTTGATAACCAAATGTATAACCAAGTTTCTGTTTATCGGTTTCCATAGCTGCGGTGGCGGCCAAACTGTTGATAGTGAGGGCTGCCAACGCTATGGCACTATAAAATTTACGGGTATGCTTCATTAACTTCTCCTGATAATTTGGCTATCCAAATAGCTTTTGAATTTCTAGTAATTGTCGCGTGCTCAACTTCTGGCCGGACGTTAGCAAACGGTGTAATCGAAGGCCAGCGGAATCTAGTGAAAAAGTGGTAAGGACTAATATTTTTTCGGTAAGCCTATTAATTCACCCCATCGATACTGCTTTCGAATGTGGTTGCTGGCTAGCATGGTTGTCGTTAAAAAACAGTTTTTTACTCTGGCATTGC